>DAHWBL010000128.1 GCA_027323595.1 Acetobacteraceae bacterium
GCTGGCCGGCCGGCTGGGCGCCTGCGCGGCGGAGATCATGGGTGAAATCGGCGGCCGGGCGCCGGCGTAACGATCAGCCAGGCGGCCGCGTGTCCCCCGGCCCGAGCGCACGCTGCATCAGCACCAGATCGAGCCAGCCACCCAATTTATACCCCGCGGCGCGCAGCGTGCCGACCCGCGCGAAGCCCAGCGAGGCGTGCACGCCGATCGAGCCGGTGTTGTCGGAATCCCCGATCGCGGCGATCATCTGGCGAAATCCGGCGGCCGTCGCATGCTCGATCAGCGCGCCCACCAGCGCCTTGCCGACGCCCTGGCCGCGCACATCGTCGCGCACATAGACGCTGGTCTCCACCGTGTGGGCATAGGCGCTGCGGTCACGAAACCTGGTGTAGTAGGCAAAGCCCAGAACCCCGGTCGGGTCCTCGGCGGCGAACCAGGCCCAACCCTGGGCGACCACATCGGCGAAGCGCGCCTGCATCTGCTCCACCGAAGGCGGCAATTCCTCGAAACTGCCGGTCCCATGCAGCACGTGATGGGCGTAGATCGCCTGGATGTCGGCGATATCGGCGTCGGTGGCGGGGCGTATCAGCATCTTGGCTCCACGGGGTCGGAACGAAATGGGCGATGTAGGGCGCCATTTCATGCCATAATTCGTCCGCGATCGTAAGTTTGTGGAAACCCGGATAATATTTGATCCAATCCTGGACCGGGGCATGGTATGGAGCGGCGAGGCGGCCGGGCGCGAGTGTCCGGTCCGGCGGTCTGGGCGTTCGCGGGCGGTCCCCGCGCGTCCCCCGATCAGGAGCGAACCACGCGATGGCCGAGCAGAGCGGCGACCCGACTTCCCCCGACCATCCAGACGGCCTGGCCGGCGGTGGCGGGCTGGCCACCGGCCCGATCGGGCCGGAGACGGTCGGCGACGATACCGATGTGGTGGAGACCCGGCTGCGCGCGGTGATCGCCGCGGCGCGCCATCACGGCATCGATCTGGACCGACATGATTTCCGCCAGGCGGCGGCCGACACCGTGCCGGCGCCGGCCGCGCTGGTCGAGTGGCTGCGCAACGCCGGGCTGTGGGCAAAGGCGACGCGGCTGCGCTGGCGTGATCTGGTGAAGTTCACCAACGCCGCGCCGGTGGTGCTGCTGTTCCGCGACGGCAGCGCCGGGCTGCTGATCCAGGGCGAAGCCAAGCGCGACATCGTCTGGATCAAGGACCCGCGCGCCGCCGCGGCGGACCCGCCGGTGGCGGTGGACCGGCTGCGCTTGGAGCAGGTCTGGGGCGGCGAGGTGCTGCTGGTGCGCCGCGCCCGTGGCGCCGAGCAGGAGGACAGCCCGTTCACGCTGGGCTGGCTGATGCGCCTGGTTCTGACCGAGCGCCCGATCCTGCGCAATCTGGGATTCTCTTCGGTGGCGCTGAGCTTTCTCAGCATCGTGCCGCCGCTGCTGGTGATGGTGGTGATCAACCAGGTCGTCGTCCATCGCAACATGTCCACCCTCACCATGATCACCATGATCCTGCTGATCGCAGTGGTGTTCGAGACGCTGCTGAGCTTCGCCCGGCGGGAACTGGTGCTGGTGCTGTCGGCACGCATCGACACCGTACTCAATTTGCATGTGTTCAACCGGCTGCTCGCGCTGCCGCTCGATTTCTTCGAGCGCAACCAGGCCGGCAAGACCACCTACGAGGTGAGTCAGATCATGTACATCCGTGAGTTCATCACCGGCCGGATGATGACCACGCTGCTCGATCTGGTCACCCTGCTGATCATGGTGCCGGTGCTGTTTATGATCAGCGCGACACTCACCTGGTTCGTCATCGCCGGTTCGGTGGTGGTGGCACTGGTGATCGCCGCCTTCCTGCCGGCCCTGCGCGTGCTCACCGGCAAGGTGATCCAGGCCGAAAGCGCCAAGGGCTCGGTGATGGTGGAGACCGTCTACGGCATCCGCACGGTGAAATCGCTGGCGCTCGAACAATCGCGCAAGGACCTGTGGGACGAGCGCGTCGCCGACGCCGCCACGTTGCGGCTGAAATCCGGCCGGCTGGCGCGCTGGCCAATGGCGATCTCGCTGCCGGTGGAGCGCTTCATCGAGCGCGGCATCCTGCTGATCGGCGCCTACATGATTTTGACCGGCGCGAGCGAGGTCGATGTCGGCGCGCTGATCGCCTTCATGCTGCTCGGCGCGCGCGTCGCCCAGCCGCTGATCTCGATGGCCCATCTCGCCGAGGAGTTCGAGCAGGTCAACGCCTCGGTCGCGATCGTGGGCAACGTGCTCAACCAGCCGCCGGAGACCCGCGGCGCGGATCGCGGCCTGCGTCCGCGCTTCGAGGGCGCGATCAGCTTTTCGGACGTCACCTTCACCTACCCGCTGTCGCGCCAGCCCGCGCTGGAGGACCTCACGTTCGAGGTGCCCGCCGGCTCCACGCTCGGCGTCGTCGGGCGCAGCGGCTCGGGCAAATCCACGGTGACGCGGCTGTTGCAGGCCATCAACCGTGACTATACCGGCTTCATCAAGATCGACGGCGTCGATCTGCGCGAAATCAACCTCACGCATCTGCGCCGCAGCTTCGGCGTGGTGTTGCAGGATAATTTCCTGTTCCGCGGCTCGGTGCGCGACAACATCATCGCCAACCGACCGGGCCTCACGCTCGACGATGTGGTGCGCGCCTCGCGGATGGCCGGCGCCGAGGAATTCATCGAGCGCCTGCCGCAGGGCTACGACACCTGGATCGAGGAGGGCTCGCCAAACCTCTCGGGCGGACAGAAGCAGCGGCTGGCGATCGCGCGCGCGATCATCTCCGACCCGCGCATCCTCATCCTGGACGAGGCCACCAGCGCGCTCGATCCGGAAAGCGAGGCCCTGGTCAACGCCAATCTCGCGCGACTGGCCAAAGGCCGCACCATGATCGTGGTGTCGCACCGGCTGTCCTCGCTGGTGGATTGCGATGCCATCCTGGTGCTCGATCGCGGCAAGGTGGTCGATCTGGGGCCGCACAAGGCACTGGTCGAACGCAGTTCGATCTACCGTCAGTTGTGGTTGCAGCAGAACCGCCATCTGGACCCGCAGGGCCGCAGCGCACCGGGGCCAATACTCGCCCAGGGCGATGATTGACGCCACCTGATGCAGGCCCAGATCACCATCGAACGCGCCGACCCGGTCAAGGACACCATGCCATGAGTGCGAGCAGCGGAGCCTTGGTGCCGCGCAACCTGCCGATCCCCGCCGATTCCGCCGATGCGGTGCTGGAATTCCAGTCCGCCACGGCCGGCATCATCGTCACGCCGGTCTCGCCGATCGCCAACAGCATCGGAATGCTGGTCAGCGCCATGGTGCTGGCCTGCATGGCGGTGATCGCCTTCCTGCCGATCAACCGCGTGGTCACCGCGCCCGGTCGGGTGATCGCGCTCAGCCCCACCATCGTCATCCAGCCGCTCGAAATTTCGGTGGTGCGCTCGATCAACGTGCATGAAGGCCAGCAGGTGCATGAAGGCGACCTGCTCGCCCGGCTCGACCCCACCTTCACCCAGTCCGACACCACCATGTACGAGGCACAGGCACGCAGCTACGGCGCCGAGGTGGACCGTGCGCGTGCCGAACTGGCCGGCACACCGTACGACCCTGTCGGCACCGACGCCGACAGCGTGCAGCAGCGCGCGCTGTATCTGCAACGCAAGGCCGCCCTCGATTCGCAGATGTCCGAATACCAAAGCAAGATCGCCAGCCTGCAACAGACGGTGCAGCGGATCACCAGCGACGTTTCCGGCTATCAGAGCCGCCTGGGCATCGCCTCCGACATCACCACCATGCGCAAGCAGCTCGAATCGATGCAGGTCGGCAGCCGGCTGAACACGCTGACCGCCGAGGACAACCGCTCCGAAATCGCCCGCCAGCTCGCCAGCGCGCAGGCGCAACTGCAAAGCGCCCGCGCCGACCTGCTCGCCGCGATCAACGAACGCGACTACCAGCTCCAGGACTGGCGTTCCAAAACCTCCCAGGTACTGACCGAGGCGCAGCGCAAGCTGAGCGACGCGCGCGAGGCGCTGGTCAAGGCGCAGCGCCGCCGTGACCTCGTCGAGATGCGCGCCGACCGTGACGCCACCGTGCAATGGGTATCGAAAGTATCCGTCGGATCGGTGGTGCAGGGCGCCGAACAATTGATGGTGCTGGTGCCCGCTGACACCCAGTTCGCCGTCGAGGCCAAGATCCCCGGCGACGAAATCGGCTTCGTCGCCCCTGGCCAGAAGGTGGTGATCAAGCTCGACACGCTGTGGACACAGATTTACGGCTTCGCCGAGGGCACCGTGTTGCAGATCAGCCCGGACAGCTTCCTCACCGCTGATTCCGGCACCACGCCATCCGCCCAGCGCGCCCTCACCGGCCTGTCCAGCTCGATCGCCGGCAACCCGCCATCGGACAATCCCGCGCTCAACAACCAGGGCTATTACCGCGCCCGGATCAGCATCGGCGAATCGAAATTCCGCAATCTGCCGCCGGAGTTCCACCTGATGCCCGGCATGTCGCTGGTGGCTGATGTGGAGGTGGGCAAACGCACGCTGCTGACCTACCTGCTCGGCCGCGCCGCGCCACTGTTCACCGAAGGATTCCGAGAGCCCTGAGGCGGTCGGGGGGATGGCACAGTGCTGAAAAAATTTCTCGCTGATCGCCGGCTCCGGCAGGCCGACAGGCTGCTCGCCGAGGACCGCAAGGAAGCCGCCTTCAGGCTGCTCGCCCGCGCCGCCGCCGCCGGCAACCGCGACGCGCAATATCGCGTCGGTCGCGCCTATCTCGCCGCCCAGGGCGTGCCACCGAGCCGCGTCGATGCGGTGCGATGGCTGACCCGCGCGGCCGAGGCCGGCCATGTCGCCGCCCAATCGGTGCTTGCCGCGCTCTATGTCCAGGGCCTTGGCGCGGACGCCGCTGCGATCGGCGCACACCCGGCCTCGGGGCTGTTCACCGGCCATGAAGCCGGCGCGGCGGACTACCAGAGCGGGCTGCTGTGGGCCCGCCGCGCGGCCGAGGCCGGCTCGGCGGACGGTCAGGCGTTGCTCGGCTTCATCCTGACCTCCGGCCCGGAGACAACCCGCGACCTCGCGCAGGCCGAGAGCTGGTATCGCCGCTCCGCCGACCAGGGCTGCCCGCAGGGCGCCTTTGGCCTGGGTCTCGCCCTGCTCAACCGCGCCGCCACCGATGCGGAGCGTATCACCGCCTCGGACTGGATCGAGCGCGCCGCGGAGGGCGATCTGCCGAGCGCGAAATACATGACCGCGGTGATGTATGAAACCGGCGCCGGCCGACCGATCGACCTGCCGCGCGCCGTCGCGCTGTACCGCGGCGCGGCGGACGGTGGGGTGCGCGCGGCGATGGCGCGGCTCGGCCTGTGCCTGATGGAGGGACGCGGCTGCAAGCCCGACCGCCAGAACGGTGAAAGCTGGCTGCGTCGCGCCGCGCTGGCCGGCGACCGCGAGGCCGCCGCCATGGTCGGTGACCTGTATGTGCGCGGCGGTGAACTGCCGCCCAACTATGCCGAGGCGGCAATGTGGTTCACCCGCGCCGCCGAGGCCGGCCACGCCGCCGCCGCCCGCTCGCTGGGGCTGCTCTATGCCTCCGGCGCCGGGGTCATGCGTGACCCTGAGGAAGCCGCGCGCTGGCTGCGCCGATCGGTCGAGAACGGCAGCCGCGACGCCCAGGCCGATCTGGCCAATCTGGTGCTGTCCGGCTCGCTCGCCGAGCCGGAAGGCAATTACTCGCGACAATGGTTCGAGACCGCCGCCGGCAATGGCGACCTGGTGGCCGCGTTCAATTTCGGCATCTGCCTCGCCCAGGGCGTGGGTGTTCCGCGCGATGACCGCCGCGCCGCGATCTGGCTGCGCCGCGCCGCCGAGGGCGTGGTCAACGCGCAATATTGGTATGGCCGCATGCTGATCGAGGGCCGTGGCCTCGAGGCCGACCCCGAGGAAGGCCGCCGCTGGGTCGAGCGCGCCGCCGGGGCCGGCATGACCGATGCGCTGGTGATGCTCGCCGAAATGGCGGTGAACGGGCGCGCCGGGGCCGCGCGCGACCATCGCCGCGCGCTGGAACTGTTTGAGCGCGCGGCCGAGCAGGGCCATGTCGGCGCCATGTTCGCGCTCGGCGCGCTGCATGGCGGCGGCCACGACATTCCCACCGACACCGCCACCGCGCAGCGCTGGTTCCGCAAGGCCGCCGAGCGCAACCACGGCCACGCGCAGATGATGCTGGGCCGCTACCTCGCCCGTGGTGTCGCCGGGCAAACCGATCCGGTGGCGGCACGCGACTGGCTGCGCCGCGCCCAGGCACAGGGTCTTGCCGAGGCGGCCGGCGACCTTGCGGCACTCGACGCCGTACCCGGCGCCAGCCGCCTGGCCGCCAACTGACCACCTCTTTGCCGGACCGGCGCGCCATGCTGCGCGCCGCCATCGCCAGTAGCCGCGCGGCGCTGGCCGGCGGCGACCGCGCCGAGGCGCTGCATTGGCTCGACCGCGCCCGCCGCATCGCGCCGCAGGACCATCCACTGGCGCTCGAGGTCGCGGTGCTCGCGCTCAGCCTTGCCGATCCGCTGGCCGAGCCAATCTTCGCCGCCCTCGCCGCCCGCTTCGATCTTGCCGAGGCCTGGGTCGGGCTGGCCACCGCGGCGTTCAATCGCGGCGCGCGCACCCTCGCTGCCGACGCGCTGGCTCGGCTGTTGTCGGGCCACGCATGGCGACCGGACTGGCAGGTGCTTGCCGACCGTCTGGCCCCGGATGGTCGCTGGTGCGCACTCACCGGCGACGGTGTGCCGGTCGGCGGGCGCGACGATCTGCACTGGCGGCTGGATGGCGCGACGCGGCCGGTCGGCCCGCGACTGCCGCCAGGCTGGCGCCAGGCCCGTCGCCTCGCCGCCACCAGCCAGGGCGGCGAGGTGCTCGGCAGCCCGATACGGATCGACCGTCTCGTTCGGCTTGAAGGCGTCATCCGCCGAACCGACGCCGGCCTCGATGGCTGGCTCTGGCACCCGGCCGACCCGGACCGCACCCCGGTTTTGCACGTGCCCGGCACGCCGGAGCTGCGACTGCGTCCGCGCGAGCGCCTCGCCGCCCCGCCGTCGGACGCGCCCTTCCTCCGCCCGTTCCGCCTGTCGGTGCCCGCCCTCGCCTTGGCGCATGCCACAGCTCCGCCGCAGTTGCTCGGTCCGGACGACAGGCCACCGCGGCCACCGCGCCGGCCGCGCCGCGCCGCCGCGCGCCTGCCCGACGGTCCCGCCGTGCTGCTGATCACCCATGATGCCGGCGGCGGTACCGCGCACAGCGTCGCCGCCCGCCGCGCCGCGCTGATCGGGCAGGGAAATCGCCCGCTGATGCTCACCCCAGGCGCCGCCGGCTGCCGGCTCGATGGGCGCTTCTATCGCCTGCCGCAGGCGCTGCCAGCACTGCACCGCGCGTTGCGTGCCGCCAAACTCGCCTGGATCGAGCAGCATCATCTGCACGGCCACCACGCCGCCATCGCCGATCTCGCCGCCCGGCTGGGAGTGACGCTGCATCTTTGGGTGCATGATTATGCCGTGATCTGCCCGCGCACGAGCCTCGCGAAGGCGGACGGCCGTTATTGCGGCGAACCGCCGCCCGCCGCCTGCGCCGCCTGCCTCGCCGAGGCCGGTGACCCGCCGGCGGACGTCGCACGGCTGCGCGCCCGCTCGGCGCGCGACCTGGCCGCCGCCGCCGAGGTCATCGCGCCCTCCGCCGACACCGCCGCCCGCCTGCGCCGACACTTCCCGGCGCTGCGCCCGCGCATCCGCCCGCATGACGCCGTCGCCCCGCCAACCCTGCCCGCCGCCGTCCGTCCTGGTGCGCGCCGGGTCGGGCTGGTCGGCGCGATCGACCGACGCAAGGGCTTCGACATCCTGCTCGCCTGCGCCCAGGACGCCGCCGCGCGCGACCTGCCGCTCGACTTCGCCCTGGTCGGGTTCTCGATCGACGATGCCGCCCTGCTCGCCACCGGCCGGGTGCGGATCAGCGGGCTCTACGAGGAACCGGAATGTCAGGCGCTGCTCGCCCGCGCGCGGCCCGATATCGGCTTCGTGCCCTCGCTCTGGCCAGAGACCTGGTGCTTCGCGCTCAGCCATCTGTGGCAGGCCGGGCTGCCGACCCTGGTGTTCGATCTCGGCGCCCAGGCCGAACGGGTGCGCGCCGAACGGGTGCGCGGGGCCGGGGGCCGGGTGCTGCCGCTGGCGTTGCCGCCGGGGCGAATCAACGACGCGCTGATGGGCTGATCAGCACCAGCCGCGCCGGCGCGCCGATGCGCACCACCACCAGCCCGCCCTGGCGCAGCCGCCGCGCCAGCACCAGCGCGCGCGACGGTGCCACGCCGATCAGCAGATGCGCCTCCCGCCAGCCGCCAAGCCCGCCGTGGCCGCCGCATTGCGGCAATCCGCGCGCAAGGCAGGCCAGACGGCGTTCGGCGATCCGATTCCGCCCCGCCGGCGCGCGCCTCCCGCCCGGGTTCCATGCTCCGACGAATGCCGCCTGCCGCACCCCCATCGCGCGCAGCAAAGCATCGATCGGGGCCGACCGCCGGCCGATCCGTGCCACCGCTCCGCCGGCCTCATAGGCGCTGGCCCGCCAGGCACGCAGCCGGCGCGGGTGCATCACTCCGGCAGGTTCAGCCAGTCATCGAT
>DAHWBL010000139.1 GCA_027323595.1 Acetobacteraceae bacterium
CGTCTTTTGCTCCGCCGTCACCCGCGTCTCAAGACGTTGCGCGCGCGTGCGGCCGCGGGCCGATTTCGAGGCTACATTTGCCATGGCAGTTCTCCGGCCGCCAATGTACGGCCAATATCCGGCCATTTCAAGACCCGGCTCGGCTCACCGGTTCTGTCGCGAAAAATTCGCCGAAATTGCACCCTACTAAATCACTCCCACTCGATCGTCCCGGGCGGCTTGCTGGTGATATCGTACGTCACCCGGTTGATCCCGCGGACCTCGTTCACGATCCTTCCTGCCACGCGCGAGAGGAACGCCGGTTCGAAGGGATAGACGTCCGCGGTCATGCCGTCGGTGCTGGTGACCGCGCGCAGCGCGCAGGCGTGGTCGTAGGTTCTCCCGTCGCCCATCACGCCGACCGTGCGGACCGGGAGCAGGACGGCAAACGCCTGCCAGATGGCGTCGTAGAGGCCGGCGTTGCGGATTTCTTCCAGGAAGATGGTGTCGGCGCGGCGCAGCATCGCCAGGCCCTGCCGCGAGATGCCGCCGGGCATGCGGATGGCCAGGCCCGGGCCGGGGAAGGGGTGGCGGCCGACGATGGCGTGGGGGATGCCGAGTTCGCGGCCCAGCTCGCGGACTTCGTCCTTGAAGAGTTCGCGCAATGGCTCGACCAGTTTCATGCGCATGTGCGCGGGCAGGCCGCCGACATTGTGGTGGCTCTTGATCGTCACCGACGGGCCGCCCGTGAAGCTCACGCTTTCGATCACGTCGGGATACAGCGTGCCCTGGGCGAGGAAATCCGCACCGCCGACTTTCGCGGCCTCCTCGTCGAACACCTCGATGAACAGCCGCCCGATGGTCTTGCGTTTCAGCTCGGGGTCGCTCTGCCCTTCCAGCGCGTCCAGAAACAGGTCGGAGGCGTCGCGATGGACCAGCGTGATGTTGAAGCGGTCGCGGAAGGTGGCCACCACTTCCTCGGCCTCGCCTTCGCGCATCAGGCCGGTATCGACGAAAATACAGGTGAGCTGCGCGCCGATCGCCTCATGGATCAGCACCGCGGCGACCGAGCTGTCCACCCCGCCGGACAGGCCGCAGATGACGCGGCCCTGGCCCACCTGCTGGCGGATCGCCGCCACCGAGCTGGCGCGAAATGCCGCCATCGTCCAGTCGCCACGGCAGCCGGCCACCTTATGGACGAAATTGCGCAGCAGCGCGGTGCCGTGCGGGGTGTGGACCACCTCGGGGTGGAACTGCACGCCGTAGAAGCGCCTTGCGTCGTCGGCGATGGCGGCGAAGGGCGCGCCCTCGCTGGCGCCGACCGCGACGAACCCCGGCGGCAGGGAGATCACGCGGTCGCCATGGCTCATCCACACCTGCTCGCGCGCGCCCACCGCCCACACGCCGTCGAACAGCGCGCAAGGGGCGATGACATCCATGAAGGCGCGGCCGAATTCGCGGTGGTCGCCGGGCGCGACCTGCCCGCCGAGCTGGGCGCACATGGTCTGCTCGCCGTAGCAGATGCCCAGCACCGGCACGCCGAGGCGAAACACCAGGTCGGGCGCGCGCGGTGAGGCGCCCTCGGTCACGCTGGCCGGCCCGCCGGAGAGAATGATGGCGCGTGGCGCGAAGGCGGCGATGCGCTCGGCGCTGGCGCTGAACGGCCAGATCTCGCAATAGACGCCGGCTTCGCGAACCCGGCGGCCGATCAACTGGGTGACCTGGCTGCCGAAATCCAGGATCAGAACCCGGTCCTGCGCCGGGGTCGCCGCGATGGTGTTCATCGCCGCGTCACACCACGAAGCACCCGCGAAGGCAAGACCGCGCGGCGGGGGCGCTCACTCGATGTCGTTGGCCTGCAGGAACAGCGCCTGCGACAGCGCCTCGAAAAAGCGCTGGAACGGCGCGGGGTCGGACAGCTCGTGCTGGTTCAGCTCGCCCGACGCCCGCACGATGGTGCGTCTGGCGCCGCCGGGGCGGATGGTGACGGTGAAGCGCACCAGGCCGCCG
This sequence comes from Acetobacteraceae bacterium, assembly GCA_027323595.1. Taxonomy (GTDB): domain Bacteria; phylum Pseudomonadota; class Alphaproteobacteria; order Acetobacterales; family Acetobacteraceae; genus CAIVDX01. Next base: position 1,990 of record DAHWBL010000139.1, read on the forward strand.
CCATAGCGGGTGGCGCTGACGGTGCCCAGCACGTCGTCGGCGCGGTCCACCACGAAGCCGAGGTCCTGCAAGGTGGCGATCACCGCCTGCATCACCCGCGCGCGGTCGGCGGTGTCGAAGGCGCGGGTGGAGATCACCCGCTGCGCCGCCTGGGAGTTGACGCTGGCCAGCACCTGCTGGCGGCTGTCCACCTGGCAGGCGCCCAGCAGCGCGACCAGCGGCATCAGCCATAAAGCGCGGCGGTGCATGGCAGATGTCATTGGCTCAGATATCATTGGCGGTGAGGAAGGCGGATTGCGACAATTTTTCAAAGAATCCCTGATACAGCTTGGGGTCATCCAGTTCCTCGCCCACCGCCGGCGTCGCGCCCGGCCGGGGCAGGATGCGCTGGAAGGTGGCGCGCACGATGATGGACCTGCCGTCCGTGCCCGGCCGCAGCACCACCTGGCAGCGCAGCAGCGCGCCGGCAAGCTTGGTGCCGACCAGCACGCCCTGCGGCGCGTCGGTCTCACCGATCACGAAGCCGATATCCTGCAACGCACCGATCGCGGCCTGCAGCATCATCGCCATGTCGGTGGTGTCGAACCGACGCGACTGGCGCGCCCGCGCCGCCGTCGACGCGCCGGTCGGGGTGAACGCCGCCGCCTGCTGGCTGGCGGTCGGCGCGCACCCGCCCGGCAGCGCGAGCAACAGCGCGAGGGCGCGGCGCCTGCGCATCAGAAGCTGCTGGAGCGATAGGAGAAGTCGCGCACTTTGGCGTGCTCGTCGAAGCGGATGATGACGGTCAGCGTGCGCTGCGTCAGTTGCGCCGCGCCGGTGCTGCCGCTGACCCCGGCGAGGAACAGCGCGTTCACCCCGCCGACCGAGGAGGAATGGACCTCCTGCGTGGAGATGCGGTCATACACCCAGTTCTCGCGGCGCTTCTCGTCGGTGGTGACGATGTTGGGCGCGCCGAGTGCCGCGGCGACGTCGGCGCCGCTCATGCCGACACGGATTTCGCGCTGCACGGTGCCCAGCGTCATGCGGTCCTGCGCGTCGGTGCCGGCGGCCACGTCGCGGGCCTGGTCGGCGGCCGAGCTGCAGGCGCCGAGCAGGGCGAGCAACGCGCAGATGGCGAGCGGATGGGTCGGTTTCATTGGGTTTGTGTCCCTGTCTGTGAGGTGGTGGGCGCGGGATGTGGGGCGGCTTGGTCGGGTTGTTTGCGGGCTGTGCCTTCGGCCGCGGGTCGGATCGGGTCGGGCGCGGCGATGTCGGGCGGCACCTCGGCGAGGCTGCGGCCCAGCGTCGCGCCGAGCGGGTCGAAAAAATCCTGCTGGTAGAAAACCGGCGAATCGACCTGCGCCTCGCGCCGCAGATCGACGATGGTGGCGTTCGCCCGCACCACCGACTCGGTGGGCGAGCGCGGCTGCACGATGACGGCCATGCGCAGGCTGGTCTGGCGCGTGGCCGAGACGTCGCCCGCACCCGGCTCGACGCGGGTGATCCGGTAGCCGAGGTCCTGCAGGGTGGCGATGGTGCCGCGCATGACCGTGTCGGCGTCGCCGGGCACCAGCCTGGTCTGGGCGGCGCGCAGTTCCAGGGCGGATTTCTTGCTGGCCAGAAACTCGGTGTCCGGCGCGGTTCCCGCACAGGCGGCGAGTGCGGCGAGCAGCGGCAGGCACAGCGCGCGGCTCATCCCTCGTCTCCGCGTGCCAGGCCGCTGCGCACTTTTTCGAAAAATCCGATGGAAAACTCCGGCGCGGTCAATTCCTCGGCGAAGGAGCGGCCCTGGTTGTTGGTGACGACGCGCTCGAACGAGATGCGCAGCGACACCTCTCCGGCCCCGAGCGGGCGGGTGGTGAGGGTGGCGCGGATCACCTGGTCGGTGTCCCACACCGGGGAGTAGCCCACGCCCAGGATCGCCAGCCCGACCGCGAGCGCCACCTGCCCGGCGACCTGGCCGACCTCGGTGGCATCGCGGTCCTTGCTGCCGGCCAGCACGCCATAGCGCGGCGCGCTCTCCTCGATGGTGAAGCCGAGATCCTGCAGAACCTGGGTTGCCTCGGCCAGCAACTGCTCCTCGGAGGCGACATGGAACCGCGCGGTCTGGCGTTCGCGGATCTGGGCGATGTCGGGGCGCGGGGCGCCGATGCGCAGCGCCTCGCGGTTGGCCCAGTTGGAATCGCCGGTCTGGCACGCCGCGAGGCAGGCACTGCTGATCAGGACGAATGCCAGACGCGGGGCGGCACGCATGGAGCTTCCAGACTTTTTTATTCTGCGCGATGGGTACCATTCAAATAACGGCCCAGCAAGCCGGATGAAAACCACAACCGCCGATTATAATAACGAAACCGATATGATCAGCCGGCCGCCGGCGAGGCGGCGACCAGCTTGTCGATCGGGTCCCACAGGATCGCGGTCTGCACCAGCTCGCGGCCGGCGAAGCGGATCATGCCCTCGGCGGCCGGAGCTCCGCCGAGGCGGCGATAGAACCAGCGGTTGGGGTTGTCGCGCAGCACCCACAAAAACGCCGAGCGCGCGCCCTGGCTGGCGAGGCCGACGCCCAGGCTGCGCATCAGCCGCCGACCGATGCCCTGGTCGCGCCAGTCATCGAGCACGTAGAGCAGGCTGATCTCGGCCTCGGCGAGGCCGCCCTGCACCGGCGCGCCGGCGGCGAACCCGACCACGCGCGGGCCTTCGCCCTTGGCGACATTGGTGCGCGCGGCGACCAGCAGGTTCTGCCCGGCGCGGATCATGCGGTCATAGCCGGCGGCGAGCCGTGGCACCGACAGGCCGGCGAGATATTCGTCGGGCAGGATGCCGGCATAGGCGCTGCGCCAGCTCGCGGCATGCACCGCGGCGATCACCACCGCATCGGCCGGCAGCGCAGCGCGAACCTCGATCACGGGGCCGGCCCGGGCGCGCATTCCAACACGGCCGCGAAGAACCCATCCGTGCCGTGCAGCAGCGGGGTGAGGCTGATGAAGGCGGAGCCCGCGTCGGCGGGGCGGCCGGGCGGCAGCGTCGGCACGGCCTCGGCCAGCCGCTCCCGCGGGACCGGGGCAAAGCGCGGATGACGGGCGAGAAACGCGCTCATCTGCTGCTCGTTCTCCTCGGGCAAAATCGAACAGGTAGCGTAAACCAGCCAACCGCCAGGGCGAACTAAACGTTGCGCAACGTCCAGGATCGCCGCCTGCTTGGGCACCAGCTCCAGCAGGTCGGTCTCGGCGAGGCGGGCGCGCGCGTCGGGGTTGCGCCGCCAGGTGCCGGTGCCGGTGCAGGGGGCGTCCACCAGCACCCGGTCGAACCGCCCGGCATGGCGCTTGGCCCATTTGTCGCCTGGGCTGACCAGATGCCGCTCCACATTATGCACCCCGGCCCGGCGCAGCCGCCGCACCGCGCCCTCCAGCCGATGCTCGGACACGTCGCAGGCGGTGATGTGGCCGCGATTGCGCATCATCATCGCCAGCGCCAGCGTCTTGCCGCCCGCGCCCGCGCACCAGTCGCACACCGCCATGCCGGGGTGCGGGCCGACCAGCAGCGCGATCAACTGGCTGCCCTCGTCCTGGATTTCCACCAGCCCCTGCTGGAACGCCGGCCCGGTGGTGACCAGCCGCCGCTCGGCGACGCGCAGGCCCCAGGGCGACCAGGGCGTCGGCGTGGCCTCGATGCCCTCGGCGGCGAGCGCCATCCGCGCGTCCTCGCGGTCGCCCTGCAACAGATTGACCCGCATATCCATCGGCGCCGGCTCGCCGAGGGCGGCCATCTCGGCGGCAAGGTTGGCGCCGAAACGCGCCTCCAGCCGGGGCAGAATCCAGTCCGGCAGCTCGAACCGCACCGCATCCGGCATGTCGGGATGGTCCAGCGTGTGGCCCGCCAGCCGCCCGAGGGCTGCGCTCTGCCGGCCAGGCAGCGGCGCGGGGGCGTGCTGGCCGCCCGAAAAGCTCTGCGCCACCCCCTCGATGCTCCAGCCCTCCAGCATCAGCCCGGCGGCGACCATCAGTTCGGGGGTGGCGCGCAGCCCGACATGCTCCAGCCACCAGTCGGTGCGCCGGCGGGTGCGCAGCAGCGACCACACCCGCGCGGAGACGGCCCGACGGTCGCCGCTGCCGATGAAGCGGCGGGCGCGGAAGAATTCGTTGGCGGTCGCATCCGCCGGGCGGCGCGGTGCGGCCTCGATGGCGGCGAACAGCTCGATCGCGGCGGCGATCCGCGCGGCCGGGGTCATAGCGCGCGTGCCAGGTCGGTGAGATCGGGCAGGATGGTGGCGCTGTGTTCCAGCCCATATTCGGCCGGCCCGCCGGCGCGGTTCACCCACGCCACGCGACAGCCGAACGCCGCCGCGCCATGGGCGTCCCAGCCGTTGGAGGAAACAAACAGCAGCTCGTCCGGCGCGCAGCCAAAGCGCGCGGTGGCGAGCGCATACACGCGCGGATCGGGCTTGTAGACGCCGACCGCCTCGACGCTCAGCACATCGTCCAGCAACGGGCCGATCCCGGCTTCATCGACCGCCGAGGCCAGCATGTCGGGCGTGCCGTTGGACAGGATCGCCCGCCCGAGCCCGCGCGCGCGCAGATCAACGAGGCACCCAAGCACCTCCGGATAGGCGGCGAGCCGGCGATAGGAGGCGGCGATGTCGGCCAACAGCCCCGCATCATCGATGCCGTGGCGCAGGGCGACGATGCGCAGCGATTCGTCGGTGATCGCGGCGAAATCGCGATGCCGGCCGGTGAGGGCGGCGATCCAGGTATATTCGAGCTGGCGGGTGCGCCACTCCGCGCTGACATTGGCCCAGGCGGGGCCGATGCGCGCGGCGTGCGCGGCCATGGCGCTGTGCACATCGAGCAGGGTGCCATAGGCGTCGAAGATCGCCGCGCGGATGGGGCGGGGCATCGCTCAGTCCCTCCGGTAGTTCGGCGCCTCGCGGGTGATCGCCACGTCGTGCACATGGCTTTCCTGCAGGCCCGCGCCGGTGATCCGGCGGAACCGCACGCCGGCATGCAGATCGGCGATGCTGGCGCTGCCGGTGTAGCCCATGCCCGCGCGCAGGCCGCCGACGAGCTGGTGGATCACCGCCGAGACCGGCCCCTTGTAGCCGACCCGCCCCTCGATCCCCTCGGGCACCAGCTTCAGCGTGTCGGTGATCTCCTGCTGGAAATACCGATCCGCCGAGCCGCGCGCCATGGCGCCCAGGCTGCCCATGCCGCGATAGGATTTGTAGCTGCGGCCCTGATAGAGAAACACCTCGCCGGGTGCCTCGTCGGTGCCGGCGAGCAGGCTGCCGATCATCACGCACTCCGCGCCGGCCGCGATCGCCTTCACCAGATCGCCGCTGTTGCGGATGCCGCCATCGGCGATCGCGGGCACCCCGCGCGCGCGACAGGCGGCCGCGGTCTCCAGCACGGCGGAAAACTGCGGCACGCCGACGCCGGCGACGACCCGGGTGGTGCAGATGCTGCCAGGCCCGATGCCGATCTTGATGGCGTCCGCCCCGGCATCGATCAGCGCGATCGCGCCCTCGGGGGTGGCGACATTGCCGGCGATCAACTGCACCGCGTTGGAGAGCTGCTTGATGCGGCTGACCGCGGCCAGCACGCCCTGCGAATGGCCATGCGCGGTGTCCACCACGATCACGTCCACTCCCGCCGCGATCAGCGCCTCGGCGCGGCGCGTCCCGTCCTCGCCGACCCCGGTGGCGGCGGCGACGCGCAGCCGGCCCAGCTCGTCCTTGTTGGCCAGCGGATGCGCCTGCGCCTTGTCCATGTCCTTGACGGTGATCAGCCCGATGCAGCGATAGGCCTCATCCACCACCAGCAGCTTCTCGATCCGGTGGCGATGCAGCAGGTGCCGCGCCTCGTCATGGCCGACCTCGGCGGGCACCGTGACGAGCCCCTCGCGGGTCATCAGCTCATACACCTTCACCGCCGGGTCGGTGGCGAAGCGCACGTCGCGGTTGGTGAGGATGCCGACCAGCCTTCCGGTGCCGCGCTCCACCACCGGCACGCCGGAGATGTGGTTGGTGGTCATCAGCGCGCGCGCCTCGGCCAGGCTCTGGTCGGGATGGATGGTGAGCGGGTTCACCACCATGCCGCTCTCGAATTTCTTCACCCGGCGGACATGGGCGGCCTGTTCGTCGATCTCGAGATTTTTATGGATCACCCCGATGCCGCCCTGCTGGGCCATGGCGATCGCCATCGGCGCCTCGGTGACGGTGTCCATCGCCGAGGAGGCGATCGGGATGTTGAGCGAAATCTCGCGGGTGAGCCGGGTGCGCGTGTCGGTCGCGGTGGGCAGCACCTGCGAATAGTTCGGCACGATCAGCACGTCGTCGAAGGCGAGCGCCTCGACCACGCGGGTCATCGGGTCAACGGATTGGGGGTCGATGGATTGGGGGTGAGTAGACATGCCAACCTCCTGGGCCCGACGCGGGCAGGTATTGGCGGCTCCCCATACGTCGCCACCGCCGGGCGGGCAAGCGGCAAAGCCTGTCCGCCCGGCGAGGCTGGGTTGCGTGAGGTTACGCTTTCTTCGGCAGCCCGAACTCGTCCCAGCGCGCGCGCACCGCCGTCTCGTCGTCGGGTGCGGGCCACACCGTGGGGGGGAAGCGCGCGCCGTCCAGATCGGGGTCGGGGTCGTAATCGAGGTTCATGGTGGCGTCGATCAGCAGCCGGTGCCATTTGCCGGTGCCGAACTGCGCGGCGTTGCGGTCGCGCCGGCGGGTGGAGGGGTCGAGCCCGGCGCCGAAAGTGTTCTCCATGATGGCGATGTCGCCCTCGCCGGCATTGACGCGGTAGGCGATCGCCCAGTCCACCGCCGCGTAGTCATGGATGTCGATATCGTCATCGACCACGGTGACATGCTTGTAGCGCACATGCGCCGCCGAGCTGCCCCACAGCGCGTTGGCCACCTGCTTGGCCTGGTTGCGGTAGATCTGCTTGATGCCGACGGTGAGGTTGATGCCGGCATGCACCGGCGGGCCGAACACGTCCACCACGCCGGGCACCCCGGCGCGGTCGAGCACGTTCCAGGCGGTGGCCGAGCGCATGATGGACGAGCAGATCGCGTTTTCCGAGAAGCTGCCCGGCAGCGAGCCCTCGATCGAGCCGCGCAGGATCGGGTCGTCGCGGTGGGTGATGCAGGTGACCCGCGCGGTCGGCTTGGGCGAGCGGTCGCCGGCGACATAGCCGGTGAACTCGGCGAACGGGCCCTCCATCACGTAATCGGCGGGGTCGGTGCTGATCATGCCCTCGACCACGATCTCGGCGGTGGCCGGCACCTCCAGATCGACGGTCTCGCATTTCACCAGCTCGACCGGGCTGCCGCGCATCGCCCCCATCACGTCATATTCGCACACGCCCGCGGGCACCGGCTGGCCGGCGCAGAAACCAAGCGTGGGCTCCCAGCCGATGACGAAGGCGATCGGCATCTCCTTGATGCCGGCCTGCTGGTAGGCGGTGAAATGGTTGCCGATATGCTGGGCGCGCCAGATCAGCATGGGGATCTGGTCGCGCGAATGCACCATGCCGCGATACAGCCCGACATTCATTACCCCGGTCACCGGGTGGCGGGTGACGCAGCCGGCATAGGTCATCAGGTAGCGCCCGCCATCGACGCGGTTCCACAGCGGCACCGGGAAATCGAACAGATTGATGTCCGCGCCCTTGAGGATGTTCTGCTTCACCGGGCCGGTGGCGACCAGTTTGGGCGGCAGCCGGTCCGACAGCACGGTGCGGCCGAGCTTCACCAGCTCGCGCGGATGGGTGTCGGGGTCGCAGCCCAGCATCATCGCGACGCGCCGGTAGCTGCCCAGCCCGCCACCGAAAATCCGCCGGCAGCGGGCGTTCGCGCCGTTATAGTCCTTGATGTTGTTGAACAGCATGGCCGGCCCGGTGCCAGGCCCCTGCGCCAGGCGCAGCGTGGTGCCCAGCTCGACGTTCCAGTCCACCTCGGCATTGATCTCAGCGAGTTCGCCGGCGCCGCGCAGCGCGTCGATCCAGCCGCGCATGTCGCCGAACACCGTCGGTTTGCGTGCGATATCCATCCTGTCCTCCCCAACCCGTCGCCCACCATCGCCGCGACATCGCATGAATTGCTGAAAGATCGGTTGGTAGCAACCCACCGGCTCCATCCTGTATGGTGCGGCGGTACACAAAGCGGGGAAGGCAGCGGCGATGGACACCACGCCCAGCCAGTTCATCTGGTACGAGCTGATCACCACCGATCCCGAGGCGGCGGCGACATTCTACGGCGCGGTCGTGCGCTGGTCGTCGCGGGATTCCGGGCAGGCGGCTATGGACTATCGCATGTGGTTCGCCGGCGACACGCCGATCGGCGGGCTGATGGCATTGCCCGCCGAGGCGGCGGCGCGGGGCTTGCGGCCGTGCTGGCTCGGCTACCTGAATGTTGCCGACGTTGATGCCGCTGTTGCCGCCATCATCGCCGATGGCGGGGCGGTGCATATGCCGCCCACCGACATCCCGCAGGTCGGGCGCTTCGCCGCGGTGGCCGATCCGCAGGGGGCGCCGTTCAACGTCATGGCCCCGCTCGGCGCCGGCCCGAGCCGCTCCTTCGCGCCCGGCGAGCCAGGCCATGGCGGCTGGAACGAGCTGCACACCACCGACTGGCAGGCGGCCCTGCGGTTTTATGGCGCCCATTTCGGCTGGACCGCCTCGACATCGTTCGACATGGGGCCGATGGGAACCTATCAGTTGTTCGCCGCCAGCGGCCCCGACATCGGCGCGATGTTCAACAGCGATGCCGCGCCGCGGCCGATGTGGCTTTATTACTTCAACGTGGACGACATCACCGCCGCGCAGGCACGCCTGCTCGCGGCCGGCGGCACGCTGCTGCGCGGCCCGTCGCCCGTGCCCGGTGATCTGTGGATCGTCCATGCGCGCGACCCGCAGGGCGCGATGTTCGCCCTCGTCGGCCCCAAACCCGCGTGAGGCTCCCGTGACCGCCACCATCACCCTGCATGGCATCAAGGCCTGCGACACGATGAAAAAGGCCCGCGCCTGGCTCGACGCGAACGGCGTGGCGTATGGGTTTCACGACTACAAGACGCGGGGGATCGACCGCGCGACCCTGGCCGGCTGGGTGGACCGGCTCGGCTGGGAGGGGCTGCTCAACCGTGCCGGCACCAGTTTTCGCAAGCTGCCCGACGCCAACCGGGCCGGGCTCGACGCCGACAAGGCGATCGCGCTCATGCTGGCCAACCCGTCGATGATCAAGCGCCCGGTGCTGGCGGCGGGCGGGCGGTTGCTGGTCGGCTTCCGGCCGGCGGAGTATGCCGCCGCGTTCGCCCGCTGAGCTTCGCATTCCGCCGGGTTCTTGCTAACAGGCGGCTCCGTTTCGTTGAAAAAGGCCATGCCCATGCCCGCTTACCGCTCCCGCACCAGCACCCACGGCCGCAACATGGCCGGCGCGCGCGGCCTGTGGCGCGCCACCGGCATGAAGGACGGCGATTTCGGCAAGCCGATCATCGCCATCTCCAACAGCTTCACCCAGTTCGTGCCGGGGCATGTGCATCTGAAGGATCTGGGGCAACTGGTCGCGCGCGAGGTGGAGCGTGCCGGCGGCGTGGCCAAGGAATTCAACACCATCGCGGTCGATGACGGCATCGCCATGGGGCATGACGGGATGCTCTACAGCCTGCCCTCGCGCGAGCTGATCGCCGACAGCGTCGAATACATGGTCAACGCCCATTGCGCCGACGCGCTGGTCTGCATCTCCAACTGCGACAAGATCACGCCGGGCATGCTGATGGCGGCGATGCGGCTCAACATCCCTACCATCTTCGTCTCCGGCGGGCCGATGGAGGCCGGCAAGGTGGTGCTCGGTGGCAAGACCCGCGCGGTGGACCTGATCGACGCCATGGTCGCCGCCGCCGACGAGGCGGTGAGCGACGCGGACGTGGCGGTGATGGAGCGCTCGGCCTGCCCCACCTGCGGCTCATGCTCGGGAATGTTCACCGCCAACTCGATGAATTGTCTCACCGAGGCGCTTGGCCTCGCGCTGCCGGGCAACGGCTCGGTGCTGGCCACCCACGCCGACCGGCGCGGGCTGTTCGAGGGGGCGGGGCGGCAGATCGTTGCTTTGGCCAAGCGGTATTACGAACAGGATGACGCCTCGGTGCTGCCGCGCGCCATCGCCAGCTTCCGCGCCTTCGAGAACGCCATGTCGCTGGACATCTCGATGGGCGGATCGACCAACACGGTGCTGCATCTGCTCGCCGCCGCCGCCGAGGGCGAGGTGGATTTCACCATGGCCGACATCGACCGTCTGTCCCGCCGGGTGCCCTGCCTGTGCAAGGTCGCGCCCTCGAAAGCCGACGTGCATCTGGAGGATGTGCATCGCGCCGGCGGGGTGATGGCGATCCTGGGCGAGCTGGACCGCGCCGGGCTGCTGCACACCGATCTGCCGAGCGTGCATGCGCCGACCATGGGCGCGGCATTGGACCAATGGGACATCGCGCGCGCCCCGAGCGAGGCGGTGCGGACATTCTACCGCGCTGCGCCGGGCGGGGTGCCGACGCAGACCGCGTTCAGCCAGGAGCGGCGCTATGACGCGCTCGACCTGGATCGCGCCGGCGGTGTCATCCGCGACCGCGCCCACGCTTTTTCCGCCGATGGCGGGCTCGCGGTGCTCTACGGCAATCTCGCGGTGGATGGCTGCATCGTCAAAACCGCCGGCGTGGACGACAGCATTTTGAAATTCTCCGGTCCGGCGCGGGTGTTCGACAGCCAGGACGATTCCGTCTCGGCGATCCTGGGCGGACGGGTGGCGGCCGGCGATGTGGTGGTGATCCGCTACGAGGGGCCGCGCGGGGGGCCGGGGATGCAGGAGATGCTGTATCCGACGAGCTATTTGAAATCCAAAGGGCTCGGCAAGGCCTGCGCGCTGATCACCGACGGGCGGTTTTCCGGCGGCACCTCGGGCCTGTCGATCGGGCATGTGTCGCCCGAGGCCGCCGAGGGCGGGCTGATCGGGCTGGTCGAAGAAGGCGACCGGATCGAGATCGACATCCCCAACCGCGCGATCCGCCTCGCGGTGGCCGACGACGTGCTTGATGCGCGCCGGGCAGCCGCGACGTTCACGGCAACGGAGCGCCCGCGCAAGGTGTGCGCCGCGTTGCAGGCGTATGCGGCGATGACGACGAGTGCGGCGCGCGGCGCGGTGCGCGATGTGGGGCAGCTCAGGCGGCGCTGATCGCCATCAGCCCGCGGCCAGGCGCGCGGCGATGATCCGTCGCGCGCGGGTGCCCGCGGCGTCGGGCGCGAGCAGCACCGGGTTCATCGCCATGATGTCGGCACCGCGCAGATTGTCCTGCTGCGCCTCGATCACCGGCTTGTCCTCGCCGACGAAGGCCTGAACGCCGAGCGCGCGGATGCGCGCGTCGAGCGCTGTGTCGTCGCGCCCCGTGTTGCGCATGAAGCTCCAGAAATAATGCGTCGTGGTGGCGGTCTCTGGCGTCAGCAGATGCGCGCTCGGCGCGTCGATGCCCGGCGCGTCGTCATCGGCGAGTGGCGCGATGCCGACATCGAGCAGCAACAGGCTCGGCGGGTCCCAGCGCATATGCGCGCGCGAATTGCCCCGCCGCCCTTCCGGCCACCCCAGCAGCCGCATCAGCCCGTTGCCCACGCCCTCGTCGCGCCAGAAAAACGACCACACGGTGTCGCCCTCCTGCCTGGTCTCGTGGCGCAGCCGCACCGGATCGGCGACGCGCAGGCCCGGATGCAGATATTGCGCGTGCGACAGGTCCAGAAGATTGTCGGTGATCAGTTGATAGTTCGCGGCCACATGCATCACGCCGCACACCGACGCAAAGCGCGCGCGGTCGCCCAGGATGGCGAAATCGGGGATGCGCGCGGGGTCGGCGGCACCCTCGCCGAGCCAGATCCACAGCGCGCCGAACCGCTCCACCAGCGGATAGGCGGGCAGGTGCGCCGCGCGCGGAATGGCGCCGTCGCCATGCGGGTTGTGCACGCAGCGCCCATCGGGGCCGAAGCGCAGCCCGTGATAGCAGCACACCACGTCATCGTCCTCGATATGGCCGAGCGAGAGCGGCACGAACCGGTGCGAGCATCGATCCGCCAGCGCAACAGCCACGCCGTCGCGGCGGCGATACAGCAGCACCGGACGGTTCAGCAAAATCCGCCGCAGCGGCGCGCGCGTGACCTCATCGGGCCAGGCGGCGACATACCAGGCATCGGTGATGAACGCCCCGGTGTCGACCTGCGCGGTGTCGACCTGCGCGGCGGGCTGTGACGTCATGATCGCCTCCCCTGGGGCCTTGGTCTGCGCCGCGGCCGCTATTATTATTGAGCGCGCTCATTTTTATCGCGTCCGGCCGCGCCGTCAAGCGATTTCGCCGATCCCGTCGAACAGCAGCTCGACCAGCTCGCGCAGCCTGGCCAGCCCGGCATCGATGTCGGGCTGCGGTTCGGCGAAACAGTCGCGCACGACGGCGGAGAACAGCGCCACGATCGCCCGGCCCGCCGCGTATGCATCAACGCCCGCCCGCACCACTCCCTCGGCTTGCCAGTGCGTCAGCCGCCGGGCGACCTGTTCCAGCAGCAGCCCGCGCGCGGCCAGGAACCGGCGGGCCTGCGGGGCGGATTCGAAAAATATCTGCTCGCGCAGGATGAACCGCGCGAGGTCTGGAGCCTGGGCGAAAAAGGCGAAAAATCCGGCGAACAATGCTGCGATCTGCGCGGGTGCGGGCAGGGCCGGGTCGATCGCGCCGAAGCCCGCGGCGGCGAGCGCCTCCAGCTCGTCATTGACGATCAGAAACAGCAGGTCGCGCTTGTCATGCGCGTAGGTGAACAGGGTTCCCATGCCGATGCCCGCGCGCAGCGCGATTTCGCGCGTGGTGGCCTGGTCGTAGCCGCGCTCGACGAACAGCTCGCGCGCCGCCGCGCGCAGGCGCAGCGCCTTGTCCTGCTTGTTGCGCGCCCGCCGGCCGGGGGATGCGGAGATTTTCGGCGCCAACGGGCAACCTGCCTCGTGATTCTGATCCGCGCTTGTGCGGGCTTTGCCGGCAGCGCGCAAGACCGGTGGGCGCAAGACTATGCCGAAACAGCCTCGCGCACGGTGGTCCGGCGCATGTCGCGCACCAGCCCCAGATCGTCGAACGGGGTGGCGCGGTGCATGGTGCAGCGATTGTCCCAGATCACCAGATCGCCGAGCCGCCATTTGTGCGCGTAGACGAACTCCGGCCGTGTGGCGAAATCGATGAGTTCGTCGAGCAGGTCGCGACCTTCGTCGTCCGGCCAGCCGATGATGTGCGAGGCGTGCATGGCGATGTAGAGCGCCTTGCGGCCCGAGCCGGGATGGGTGCGCACGAGGCGGTGGCGTGCCGGCGGGCGGGCGCGCAGCTCCTCCGCGCTGGGCTGGTAGCCGCCGCGCCGCGCGCGCGAGTGCCAGATCGAATGTTCGGCGACCAGGCCATCGATGCGCGCGCGCATCGCCTCGGGCAGCGCGTCATAGGCCGCACGGGTGTCGGCGAATTCGGTGTCCGCGCCGACCGGCGAGACGATGCGCGCGGACAGCAGCGACCAGGTGGCCGAGAGCTGTCGGAACGAGCTGTCGGTGTGCCAGAGCTGGTTGCCCAGCGCATAGCTGCGCCGGTCATCGTCGGGCGGCAGCACCCGGCCGGCCTGGTCGAGATTGGAGACGTCGAAAATTTCGTTGTGCCGCACACGCGGGTTGTCGATCCGCTCGGTCACCTGGGTGCGCACCGCCGGTCGCACCTCAAGCTCGCCGAAGCAGCGCGAAAAGGCGATCTGCTGTTCGTCGTCCAGCGTCTGGTCGCGCAGAACCGCCACCGCATGTGTGTCCATGATCGCCTGCACCTGTGCGCACAGCGCCGGATCGGGGCGGCTCGCATCGAGCCCGACGACCTCGACGGCGAAATGCGGATGCAGCTTGTTGATCTGAACCGACATCGAAAGCTCCTTGTTCACGTCGAAAGAATATCGCCGACCGCGCCCGCCAACTCCGCAACGGCTGTCGCCCCCGGCGCGGCCTCCTCGCGCAGCAGCCGCAGATGCTGCATGCCAAGCCCGAGTGCGGCGGCGGCGAACACCACCGAGGGCAGGGCGGCGATGGCGAAAATGCGTGCCAGCGGCAGATGCGCGTTCATCAGCGCGCCGCCGACCAGCGGGCCGCCGATGGTGCCCAGCCGCGACACCGACAGCGCCCAGCCGGTGCCGGTGGCGCGGCACGCGGAGGGGTAGAAAATGCCGGCGATGGCATGCAGCCCGGCATGGCCGCCGACCGCGAAGCAGCCGACCACCAACATCGCGACGACATAGACATGGTCTGACATCCGCACCATGCCAAGGCCCAGGATCAGCGGTGCGGCGATCAGCGGCATCACCGCGATCGCGATGGCACCGAAACGATCGATGCAGCGCGCGAGCACCAGCGATGCCATCAGCCCGCCCAGCGACACCGCGCTCATCGCCAGTGCCGCCGCCGATGGCGAGATGCCCAGCGCCTCGGACAGGATCGGCCCCCACAGCGACAAAAAGAACACCGTCGCCGAACTCGCCACGTAGCACAGCCACAAAAGCGGCGTCATCACCCCAAGCCGCCCGGCGAATAACTGGCGCAGCGCGCGCAGCCCGCTGAGCCCGGCCGGCTCGGCGGCAAGGATGAAGCGGTCATCGGCATCGATGCGAAGCGAGGGGTCCAGCCGACGGGCGATCCGGCCGATCCGCGCCGGATCGCGGCCACGGATCACCAGAAAGCGGATCGATTCCGGCAGCAGCAGCACCAGCACCGGACAGAGCAGGATCGCCGCCCCGCCGCCGATCCAGAACAGCAGCGGCCAACCCAAGCGCGGCACCGCCGCGGCGGCGACGACGCCGCAGAACATGATGCCCAGCGTATAGCCCGCGTTGGCGAGTGCGGCACCGGTGGAGCGCCACCGGCGCGGCATGAATTCCTGTGCCAGCACCAGCACCAATGGAAACAGCCCGCCGATGCCAAGCCCGCTGACGAAGCGGATCGCCGCCAGATCGTCAAGGTCGCGGCTGAACGGCGTGGCCAGGATCGGCAGGCCGAAACACAAGGTGGCCGCGATGATCGCCGGCTTGCGCCCGAACCGGTCGCCCAGATAACCGGACACGATGCCCCCGATCAGCATGCCGACCGGCCCGAGCGCGAACGCCGGACCGAACGAGCCAGGCGCGATGTGCCATTGCCGCGCGATCCAGGGCGCGGCGAAGGCGATGCCGATGGCGTCGTAGCCATCGAGAAACATCAGCAGCAGACACAGGAAAATCACCACCACCAGGGTGGTCCCGATGCGCCCGCGTTCGAGCAGCGCGGACACATCGATCGGCGCGCGTGCGGTCATCGCCTGGCCCCCCTGGTGCGCGCGCCGTGGGTTCACCGCGCCGTCGCGTTTTGTTTTTACGCCACCAGCGGATTTTATAAGCGTGGCGCCAACGCGCGGTCAAGCGGGCCGGCTAATCCTGCTGCTGCCAGCGCCAATGTTGCCCATCGACATTGTCGCGCACCCGGCCGTGCAGTGCCGCGAGGTCGATCCGGTCGAGCCCGCCCGGCCCGGCCAGATCGAGCGCGTGTGCCGCCGCCGCGCCCATCGCGATGCACGGGCCCATCACCCGCACCGAGGACAGCGCGGCCAGATCGGCATCGATGCAGCGCCCGGCGGCGATCAGATTGTCCGCCCCCGCCGGGATCATGCTGCGCAGCGGCACGTAATGCACGTGGTCGCGATCAAACAGGTGCCAGCGATGGCCGCTCGCGTGGTCATGCAGCTCGATCGGCCAGGCGGTGCGCGCGATGGCGTCGTCAAAGCGTGTGCCCGCGATCACCTCGGCTTCGCTCAGCGTGTGGCGCGCGGCGATCCAGCGGGTCTGGCGAATGCCCGGCGTGCCATAGGCGCGCACCCGTGCCGCGCCGAAACAGGCGGGAAACGCGTGCCGCAGCAGCGCCACGGCGCGATCCGCCTGCTCGCGGCCTTCAAGGGCGGCGGCCGACGCGGCGAGCGGCTCGAGCGGGGTCGTTGTGTGGGTGACGTTCAGCGCCGCGACACCGCGCCCGGGAATGATGAAGGCCAGCCCCTCGCGGCGGCGCACGCCGAAGGCTTCGCCATGCTCGGCCATCGCCGCGGCGAGCGCCTCGCGCGTGGGGGCGGCGGCCTCGTTGATCTCCTCGACCACCACCATCTGGGTGCCGAACACCTGCGCGCCCTCGGGCTGCCGACACGCGAACCCGGCGAGCCAGGTGAGCGCGGCATCGCCGCTCGCATCGACAAATCCGTTGGCGCGCACGGCGATGTCGCCAAATCGGGTGGCGCAGCACACGGCCTCCACCCGGCCGCCCGCGCGCCGCACCTCGCGCAGCGTCGCGCCGAGCAGCACCTCGATGCCCAGCGCCCGCACACTGGTCTCGAACCAGCGCGCCAGCGCGATCTCGTCGTAATACACCACCACCGTATGCGGCCCGTGGCGGTAATGCAGCGCGCGGTCCTGCGCGGCCAGACTGTCCAGAATATCGTCGGCGATGCCGCGGGTGAGCTGGTAGCCGTGGGTGCCGTTGGAGAACAGCCCGCAGAAGGTGGCGATGATCGCGCCGACCGACTGCCCGCCCAGGAACGGCGCGCTGTCGATCAGCACCACCCGCCTTCCCAGCCGCGCCGCCTCGATGGCGGCCGACATGCCCGCGATGCCCCCGCCCACCACGCAGATATCGGTGTCGATCTCGCGCGGCGGGGCAGGGGTGCGCGCGATGGTGCGGATGCGCGCGCTCGGGGTGGGCGCGCGGGGGGCGGGGTCAGGCATCGGTCTCTCCTCGGGCGGCGGGCGTGGGCCGGGCCCGGTGGGCGGTGGGACGCGACGGTGGGCAACGCCAAGGCTTGCGCCGCGCGGCAAGCTGTTGGATGACCATGGCGCCAGATCGGCCACCGGCACGCAGCGAGGCCAACCCGCGCGTCAGTCCGGAGCAGGTTCACACACGGGAGTTCAAACGCCAATGTCCACGCGCAGCACCGCCGGCCGCCAGTTCTTCGCCAACCCCGGCCCGACCAACATCCCCGACAGCGTGCTGAAGGCGGTGCAGCAGGCCAG
>DAHWBL010000155.1 GCA_027323595.1 Acetobacteraceae bacterium
CCGGCCGCGCCCGGCTGGGCCCGCGCCTGGCCACCGGCGTGCGCGCCATCGACCTGTTCACCCCGATCCGCGCCGGCCAGCGCATGGGCCTGTTCGCCGGCTCGGGCGTCGGCAAATCCACCCTGCTGGCCATGCTCGCGCGCGGCGGCGATGCCGACGTCGCGGTGCTCGCCCTGGTCGGCGAACGCGGCCGCGAGGTGCGCGAGTTCATCGAGGACGATCTCGGCGCCGAGGGCCTCGCCCGCTCGGTGGTGATCGTCGCCACCTCCGACTCCCCGCCGCTGCTGCGCCGCGAGGCGGCCTACGCGGCGATGACCGCGGCCGAGCATTTCCGCGACCAGGGCCGCAACGTGCTGCTGATGATGGATTCCGTCACCCGCTTCTGCCTCGCCCTGCGCGAGATCGGCCTCGCCGCCGGCGAGCCCCCGGCCACCCGCGGCTACCCGCCCAGCGTGTTCTCCGAGCTGCCCCGCCTGCTGGAGCGCGCCGGCCCCGGCCTCGCGCGCGGCCCCGGCGGCACGCACGGCCAGATCACCGGCCTGTTCACCGTGCTGGTCGAGGGCGACGACCATAACGAGCCGGTGGCCGACGCGGTGCGCGGCATCCTGGACGGTCATCTGGTGCTCGACCGGCGGATCGGCGAGGCCGGCCGCTACCCCGCGATCGATCTGCTGCGCTCGGTGTCGCGCTCGGTGCCCGGCTGCCTCACCGTCGCCGAGGCCGCCCTGCTGCGCCGCGCCCGCGCCACCCTCGCGCTGCATGCCGAGATGGCCGACATGGTTCGCCTCGGCGCCTACCGCGCCGGCACCGACGCGGCGGTCGATGCCGCCCTCGCCGCGGTGCCGCGCATCGAGGCGCTGCTGCGCCAGGGCCGCGACGATGTCACCCATGATGCCGATCCGTTCGCCCGGCTCGCCGCCTGCCTCGACGCGACCCAAGCCCCCGACCAGGAGCGCCGCGATGTCTGACCAGCTCAGCGTGCTGCTGCGCCTGCGCGCCGAGACGGTGCGCGAGGAACAGCGCCGCCTCGCCGATGCGATCGCCGCACTCGATGCCGCCGAGGCCGCCGGGGCGGCGGCGCGCGCGGCGATGGAGCGCGAGGCCGCGCACGCCGCCGGCATCGACGCCGACGACACCGCGCTGGTCGCCTTCGCCGCCTGGCTGCCGCGCGGCCGCGCCGCCATCGCCGCCGCCGAGGAACAATTCGCCCAGGCCACCTTGTTCGCCGCCCGCGCCCGCGCCGCCCTCGGCCTCGCCCGCGCCGGTGAGCGCGCGGTGGAGGAACTCATCGCCACCCGCGCCGAGGCCGCCGCCCACGCCGAGGCCGCCGCCGAGCAGGCCGCGCTGGACGAGATCGGGCAAAACAAGCTGCAATGAAACCATAGGGTGTCGCGCCGGCTCCGGCTGTGGCACATCCTGGCGGCCCGGCCTCGCGCGGGATGGCAACAATGGAGTTCGGCTTCGTGCGCATCGCGATGATCGGCGGCGGCTATGTCGGCCTGGTGTCTGGCGCCTGCTTCGCCGCCTTCGGCATCGAGGTCATCATCGTCGAGACCGACCCCGCCCGGCTGCGCGCGCTCGCCGCCGGCCTCATCCCCATCCATGAGCCCGGGCTCGACCAACTGGGCGCCCAGGGCGTCGCCGCCGGCCGCCTGCGCTTCACCGACCAGCTCGGCGAGGCCACCGCCGGGGTGGACGCGGTGTTCATCGCCGTCGGCACGCCGACCCGGCGCGGCGACGGCCATGCCGATCTGCGCTATGTCACCGCCGCCGCCGAGCAGGTGGCGCGCGCGCTCACCGGCTATTCGGTCGTCGTCACCAAATCCACCGTGCCGGTGGGCACCGGCCGACGGATCGCCGCGATCATGCGCGCCGCCCGCCCCGATCTCGCCTTCGACGTCGCCTCGAACCCCGAATTCCTGCGCGAGGGCGACGCCATCGCCGATTTCATGCGCCCCGACCGGGTGGTGATCGGGATCGACCCAGCCTCGCCCACCGCGGCGCGCGCGCGCGAGGTGCTGGCCGGCCTGTATGCGAAAGTGGCCGACACCGGCGCCACCATCCTTTTCACCGGGCTGGAGACGGCGGAGCTGATCAAATACGCCGCCAACTCGTTCCTGGCGATGA
>DAHWBL010000161.1 GCA_027323595.1 Acetobacteraceae bacterium
GCCGGCCGCGCGATCACGCGACCGCGCATGGCCAGGATCAGATGCAGCAATCCCGCGCCGGCCACCACCCGTGACGCCGCGATGCCAAGAGCGGGCACCTCATGCACGAGCAGCCGGAACAACAAATACGAGCCCGCCCAGGCCAGCGAGAGCACCGCGATCCCCGCGAGATCGGCCGCCGTCATCACCGCCGGCCTGCTATTGCCCACGGCCGCGCCCGATCACATCGGCGCCAAAGCGGGCGCGCAGCCGATCGATCGCGGACTGCGTGGCGCGCTGACGCGGCGCGTCGGTATCGACGAGGTCGCCCCGATCCGCCTGGTCGGCCGGCGCAAGCGGTTGCGCCCCGATTCCGATCAGTCGGAACCGCGTGCCGTCGATCTCGCGGGCCAGCAGCGTCGCCGCGGCGGCGAACAGCCGATCCGGCAGCCGGGTCGGCGCGGCCAGCCGCACATGGCGGGTGCGCTGCGTGAAATCGGCGCTCTTCAGCTTCAACACCACCCCCGCCGCCGCGCGCTCCGCTTCCTGCAGCCGGCGGGCGAGCTTCTCGGCCATGCGCCACAGATTTTTCTCCAGCACCGCCAGTTCGGCGATGTCGCCGTCAAAGGTCGTCTCGGCACTGATCGAGCGCGCATCCCGATCAGGGCGCACCGGGCGATCATCCTGCCCGCGCGAACGCGCCACCAGCCCCGGACCTTCCGGACCCAACAGGCTCACCGCGTCGCGATCGTCCAGCCGCTGGAGCTGCCCAAGCACGGTGATGCCCAGACGGGCCAGCCGCGCTGCCAGCGCCGGACCAACACCAGGCAACAACCCGACCGGCTCGGTTGCCAACAGGGCCGGCGCCTCCGAGCCGATGGCGCACATGCCGCGCGGCTTGTCGCGCTCCGCCGCAAGCTTGGCCATCAGCCGGTTGGCGGCCAGACCGATCGACACGGTGATGCCCATCCGCGCCTCCACCGCCAACGCGAACCCCGCCAGAACCGAGGCCGGCGGCGCCCCATGCAGCGCCTGCGTGCCATCCAGGTCCAGCACCGCCTCGTCGATGGACAGCGGCTGCACCAGCGGTGTTAGCGCGCGCATAAGAGCGCGCATCTCGCGCGCCGCGGCGACATAGCGCGGAAAATTCGGCGCGATCACCGTCGCATCCGGGCAGGCCTTGAGCGCCTTGAACATCGGCATCGCGCTGCGCACGCCCGACAGCCGCGCGATATAGCACGCGGTGGTCACCACCCCGCGCGTGCCGCCACCGATGATCAGCGGGCGGTCGAAAAGGTCGGGCCGCTCGCGCTTCTCGACCGCGGCATAGAACGCGTCGCAATCGATGTGCGCGATGGTCAGCCGGTCGAGCTCGGGGTGGTGCAGCAGCCGGCGCCCCCGACACGCCGGACAGGCGGCGGTGCCTGGCGGGCCCGGCTGCCAATGGCGACAATCGCGGCAGAGCGTTGGCATCTCAGCCCGGCGGCGGCCAGAGCCAGGCCGCGCCACGCACGCCCGAGCTGTCGCCATGCAGCGGCCGCAGGATCGGGGTGGAACAAAAATCGCTGAACACGTGACGCGGGATCAGCCGTGGCAGCACGTCGTAGAGATGGTCCAGATTGGACAGCCCGCCACCCAGAACGATGGCGTCGGGATCAAGGAAATTGATGATCTGGGCGAGGCCGCGCGCGGTGCGGTCGGCATGGCGGGCAAGGGCGGCGACCGCCGCCGGCTCGCCGGCCGCCGCGCGGGCCGCGACGAGGCTCGCATCGCGCGCGCCCGGACCATCGCAATCCATCGCGAGCGCGGTGCCGGAAATCAGGGTCTCCAGGCAATTATGCTGGCCACACCAGCATCGCGGGCCGGGCAGTTCCTCCGCGGTCGGCCATGGCAGCGGGGTATGGCCCCATTCGCCGGTCAGACGGTGCCGCCCGGTCACGATGCGGCCATCGACCACGATCCCGCCGCCACAGCCGGTGCCCATGATCACGCCGAACACCACCCGCGCCCCGGCGGCCGCACCGTCAGCCGCCTCGGAAAGCGCGAAACAATTGGCGTCATTGTCGATGCGCACCGCCCGGCCGATCGCCGCGGCCAGATCCTCATCAAAGCGATGCCCGTTCAGCGCATTGCTGTTCGCGTTCTTGACCAGGCCGGTCGCCGGGCTGATGGCCCCGGGAATGCCGACCCCGACGGTGGGCGCCTGGCCAAGCTGCTGGTCGAGCTGATGCACCAGCTCGGCGAGGGTGCGGATCGCGGCGTCATAGCCATGCGGCGTGGCCACCCTGCGCCGGCCGACCAGGCAGCCATCAGGGGCCATCGCGGCGATCTCGATCTTGGTGCCGCCCAAATCGATGCCGATGCGGTACGCCATCATGTCCGAACTGTCATCTTGCTCATCACGCAGCGCATCCCGGACTTGCCCGACCCGCAAGCCACGGCGCAAACTGGCCCCGATGTCCGAACTGGTTCTTGACCTCAAAGGCTTGCGCTGTCCATTGCCGGTACTGCGCGCAAATCGCGAGCTGCGTGCCATGCCGCCGGGTGAGCGGCTGCGGGTGCTCGCCACCGATCGCGCCGCGGTCAGCGATTTTCAGTCCTTTTGCCGTGAATCCGGACATGCGCTGGTCGCCTGGAGTGAGGATGGCGGGGTGTTCAGTTTCGTCATCCGACGCCGCCTCGACGCCGCGCATGACTGATCCGCCAACATGGGCGCGCGCCGCCGCACCCCCGATCGGCGGACCAGGCCGGGACTGTCCCCTTGCCGGCGAACCGCGTAGCCATTACCCCGATCCGCTAGACCGGCAGTATCGACACGGGATGGTCCGATGGCGCAAGAGATAGCGAGCTTATCCTTCGAAGACGCGCTCGCCGAACTGGAGCAGATCGTGAAGGCGTTGGAAGGCGGCCAGCAGAAGCTGGAAGAGGCGATCGCGGCCTATGAGCGGGGGGCTGCCTTGAAGCGTCATTGTGAGACCCGGCTCGCCGAGGCGGAGCAGCGCGTGCAGGTGATCGTTGAAGGCGAAGACGGGGTGCTCTCCGCCAGGCCGGCGGAAGCCGAGTCCTGATGGCGGTCGATGTGCTGACCAACCGTGAGCTCTCCGCCGCCCTGCGCACCGCGGTCGTGGCGATCGAGCAGGCACTGGATGCCCTGTTGCCCCTGCCAGAAGGCGCGGAGCGGCGACTGGTGGAGGCGATGCGCTATTCGGCGCTGGGCGGCGGCAAGCGCATGCGCGGCTTTCTGGTCATGGAAGTCGGCCAGTTGTTCGGCGTGGCGCACACCTGCGCCGCCCGGGTGGCTGCCTCGGTGGAGATGCTGCACGCCTACTCGCTGATCCATGATGATCTGCCGGCGATGGACAACGACGATCTGCGGCGCGGCAAACCGACCTGCCACAAGGCGTTCGATGAGGCGACGGCAATCCTGGCCGGCGACGCGTTGCAGGCCCGCGCCTTCGAGGTGCTGGCCGAGGCCGACACCCATGACGACCCGCTGGCCCGCTGCGAACTGGTGATGGCGCTGGGCCAGGCCGTCGGCCTGCGCGGCATGGCCGCCGGCCAGATGATCGACATGCTCGCCGCCGACCAGGCGATGACCCTGCCCGAGATCGGGCGCCTGCAGGCGCTCAAGACCGGCCGGCTGATCCAGTACAGCGCCGAGGCCGGCGCCATTCTGGGCCGCGCCTCGCCGCACACCCGCCACCAGATCGCCGCCTACGGCCGCGACCTGGGTGCCGCCTTCCAGATCGCCGACGATCTGCTCGATGCCGAAGGATCGGTGGAGGAAACCGGCAAGGCCACCGGCAAGGATATGGGCGCCGGCAAGGCCACCTTGGTGTCGATGCTGGGTGTCGAGCGCGCGCGCATCCAGGCGCGCCTGCTGGCCGAACAGGCCGCCGGCCATCTCGACGGGTTCGACCATCGTGCCGACGGCCTGCGCCAGCTCGCCGAATATGCCATCGCCCGACGGAGTTGAGCCGATGACCCGCCCCCCGACGCCGTTGCTGGATCGTGTGGAGTATCCGCGCGACCTGCGGAATTTTTCGATTGAGCAGTTGAAGCAGTTGGCGGACGAGGTACGTCTGGAGACGATTGACGCGGTTTCGACGACCGGGGGTCATCTGGG
>DAHWBL010000185.1 GCA_027323595.1 Acetobacteraceae bacterium
TCTGGCCCACCCGCCAAATCCGCCAGGTGCTGGCACGCCTGCCCAGCCTCAGGCTGCGCGCCCTGCCCGACGCGCCGGCACCGGCGGTGCGCGACGTGTGGCCGGGCGACGGACTCGCCGGCGCGCGCCTTCTGGCCGGCGAGCTGGCGATGGCCGGCGGCGCGATGCAGCTGCGCCCCGGCCAACCCGGCTGCTGGACCGACGAGACCGGCTCGGCGCTGCTGCGCGCCCACGCGCACGGCTTCACCTGGCTGCGCGACCTGCGCGCCCTCGGCTCCGACGCCGCCCGCGCCACCGCCCGCGCCCTGGTCGCGGACTGGCTCACCGCCGGCCAGGCCAGCGCCATCGCCAGCCGCCCCGACGTGGCGGGCGCGCGCATCACCGCCTGGCTCGCCAACTGGGACTTCTTCGCGGATTCCGCCGCCGACGGCTTCCGCCGCAGGCTGGGCGCGCATCTGCACGCCGAGGCCCGCGCGCTCGCCGCCCGCCTGCCCGCCGAGGAGATCGACGCGCGCGCGCTGACCGGCCTCAAGGGCCTGATCGCCGCCGGCGTCGCCCTGCATGGCCAGGCACACCACCTGGTGCGCGCGCTGCGGCTGCTGCCGCAGACCATCGGCAGCCAGCTCCTCGCCGACGGCAGCCACGTCGAGCGCAGCCCCGCCGCGCACCTGCTCGCGCTGCGCGAACTGATCGACATCCGCGCGCTGCTCCAGGCCGCGCAGGCCACGCCGCCGGCCGCCCTCACCCCGGCGATCGAGCGACTCGCCCCGGCACTGCGCAGCCTGCGCCACGGCGATGGCGGGCTCGCGCTGTTCAACGGCAGCGCCGAAATGCCGGCCGCGACCATCGAACAGGCGCTCACCCTGGCCGGGCGCGCCGGGCGCACCCCCGCATCGCTGCCCGACGGCGGCTTCCACCGGCTGCAATCGGGCCGCTCGCTGCTGATCCTTGACGCCGGCGCGCCGCCACCGCCCGGGCTTGACCGCCTCGCCCACGCCGGCACCCTGTCGTTCGAGTTTTCCGTCGGCCGCGAGCGCATCATCGTCAATTGCGGCGCCGCCCCGGCCGCCTCCAGCCAATGGCGCGACGCGCTGCGCGCCACCGCCGCGCATTCCACCCTGATCGTCGCCGATACCTCCAGCTCCGAACTCAAGCCGCGCGGCCTGGGCCGCCGCCCCGGCAAGGTGCAGGCGCAGCGCCAGGAGGCCAACGGCGCGCACTGGCTCGAAGCCAGCCACGATGGCTGGGACCGCCCATTCGGCGCGATCCATCGCCGTCGCCTCTACCTGGCCGAATCCGGCGAGGATCTGCGCGGCGAGGACAGCATCGAATCCGCCACCCCCCAGCCCTTCGCCATCCGCTTCCATCTGCACCCGCTGGTGACGGCCAGCCTGCAACAGGACAACGCCACCGTGCTGCTGCGCACCGCCAGCGGCGGCTGGCGGCTGCGCGCCGACGGGCCACGGCTGACGCTGGAGGAAAGCGTCTATTTCGGCGGCGGCGAACCCCGCCGCGCCGAGCAGTTGGTGCTGAGCTGCCGCGCCGACGAGCCGCAGGTGGTCAAATGGGCGATCACCCGGGTCGGCTGACGCGGGCGGGCGTATTTTGAAGATCATCCTGGTCATCAACGTCGATTTCTCGCTGCGGCATTTCCTGCTGCCGCTGATGCGCGCCGCCCGCGCGCGCGGCCACGAGGTGGTCGGCGCCTGCGCCGAAGGGCCACTGCTCGACGACGTGCGCGCCGAGGGCTTCCGCATCATCCCCATGCCGTTCGTGCGCCGCGCCGCGCCGCTCGCGCAATGGCGCGCGCTGTGGGCGCTGGTGGCCATGCTGCGCGCCGAAAAACCCGACATCGTGCACGGCCACATGCCGATCAGCGGCCTGCTCGCGCGCTTCGCCGCCAAAATCGCCGGGGTGCCGCGCATCGCCTATACCTGCCACGGCTTCCTGTTCAACCAGCCAGGGCCGCTGCCGCGCCGCGCCGCTTCGCTGCTGCTCGAATTTCTCGCCGGCCAGATCACCGACGTCTACCTCACCGTCTCCGAGCGCGAGGCCGCCGAGGCGCGCCGGCTGTGGATATCGCGCCACGCGGTGGCCACCGGCAACGGCCGCGACCCGGCCCGCTTCCACCCCGACCCGTCCACCCGCGCGCGCATCCGCGCCGAGCTCGGCGTGCCGCCCGACCAGGTGGTGGTCATCATCATCGCCCGGCTGGTGGCGCTGAAGGGCTTTCCCGATCTGGCCGTGGCGATGGCCCACGTCGCCAACGCCGAGCTGTGGGTGGTCGGCGAGCGACTCGCCACCGATCGCGGCCCCGACGTGGTCGCCATGCTGCGCGGCGCCGGCCTGGGCGCGCGGCTGCGCCTGCTGGGCTACCGCGCCGACACCGAGGCGCTGCTCGCCGCCGCCGACATCGCCACCCTGCCGTCGGATTTCGAGGGGCTGCCGATGTCGGTGATCGAGGCGATGCTGACCGGCCTGCCGGTCATCGGCACCCCCGCCGGGGGCATGCCCGAACAGATCATCGACGGCCAGACCGGCCTGATCGTGCCCTATCACGACCCCGCGGCACTCACCGCCGCGCTGCAACGCCTGGCCGACGATGCAGGGTTGCGCGAACGCATGGGTGCCGCGGGTCGCGCCCGCGCGCTGGCGCGCTATACCGAGGCCGCGGTGCTGAACCGCACCCTGGATCTGCTCGGACTTTAACGGAGATACCGAAGTGCCCGACACCGTCGCCATCCGCCGCGCCCTGATCTCGGTCTCCGACAAGACCGGCCTCATCGACCTCGCCCGCGCGCTCACCGGTGCCGGGGTGCAGATCCTGTCCACCGGTGGCTCGGCCAACGCATTGCGGCAGGCCGGCATCGCCGTCACCGAGGTCTCGGACCACACCGGCTTTCCCGAAATCCTCGATGGCCGCGTCAAGACCCTGGTGCCGCAAATCCATGGCGGCATCCTGGGCCGCCGCGACGATCCCGCCCACCTCGCCCAGATGGCCGCCCACGACATCGCCCCGATCGACCTCGTGGTGGTCAATCTGTATCCGTTCGAGGCCACCGTCGCCGCCGGCGCACCCCCTGCGGACTGCATCGAGAACATCGACATCGGCGGCCCCGCGCTGATCCGCGCGGCGGCGAAAAACCATGATTTCGTCACCATCCTCACCGAACCCGCGCAATATGGCGACCTCATCGACGCACTCACCGCCGGCGGCACCACGCTCGATCTGCGCCGCCGCCTCGCCGGTGCCGCCTATGCCCGCACCGCCGCCTACGACGCCGCCATCGCCACCTGGTTCGCCGCCCGGCAAGGCAGCGAGT
>DAHWBL010000188.1 GCA_027323595.1 Acetobacteraceae bacterium
TCCTGGTGATCGAGGCGCTGCGGCGCGGCGTCGGGCTGATCCGCCTGCCCGACGGGGCCGCCGACCTGATTTGGCTCGCCAGCGTGCCGGTGCTGATCGGGCTGACCGCCCTGCCCGCGCTGCTCGCTGAGCGCTGGATCGAGCAGCCCGGCATCCGCGCCGGGGGGTGGCTGCTGCGCCGCGCCGGTCGCGCGCCGGCTTGACCGCGGGAGGGGTCGATGCCAGCACCGGGCATGACCGAAGCTTCGCACCGCGGCGTGTTTTCCGGCGTGTTTTCCCGCCTGTTCTCCTGGGTCGAGCAACGCCTGCGTCCGACCGACATCCCGCCGCCCGAGGCGCCGCCGCCTGACCGGCTGGCGGCTTTTTACTGGTATCATCTGCGGCAGGTGAGGTTTCTGGTCGGCGGGCTGTTGCTCAGCGGCTTCGCGGTGGCGCTGCTGGATACCGCGGTGCCGGTGTTCCTGGGTCGGCTGGTGGCGCTGGTCTCGGCCAGCACGCCGCAGAATTTCTGGGCCCGCTCGCGCGGCGAGGTGCTGGCGATGGCGGCGGTGATGCTGCTGGTGCGCCCGGCGGCGGTGGCGGTGCAGTATCTGCTGACCAACCAGGCGATCAATCCGGGGCTGACCAGCCTGGTGCGCTGGCAGAATCACTGGCACGTGGTGCGCCAGGGCTGGGCGTTCTTTCAGAACGATTTCGCCGGCCGGATCGCCAACCGGGTGGTCACCACCGGGCCGGCGCTGCGCGAGAGCGTGGTGCAGGCGATCAACGCGGTGCTGTATGTCGCGGTCTATGGCGGCTCGGCGCTGAGCCTGCTGGCCAGCGTCGATGCGCGGCTGGCCGCCCCGCTGGCGATCTGGTTCGCCGCCTACGCGCTGATGCTGCGGCATTTCGTGCCGCGCACGCGGGCGCGCTCGCGGCGTGTGTCGGAGGCGCGCTCCACCCTGACCGGGCGCATCGTCGATGCCTATTCCAACATCCTGACGGTCAAGCTGTTCGCCCGCGCGCGCGACGAGGATGGCTGGATCCGCGACGCGATCGACGCGCACACCGACGCGCAGCGGGCGCAGCTGCGGATGATCTCGGCGATCGCGCTGTGGCTGAACGCGCTCAACACGCTGCTGCTGGTCAGCGTGGTCGCCGTCGCCGGCTGGCTGTGGTCGGCCGGCAGCATTCCGCTCGGCGCGGTGGCGATGGCGCTGCCGCTGGTCTGGCAGGTGACCAATTTGTCCGGCTGGGTGGCGCAGAACATCACCGCGATCCTCGAAAATGTCGGGGTGGTGCAGGACGGGATGAAATCGATCGCCCAGCCGCGACAGAACCCCGACGTGCCGGGCGCCGGCGCGCTGGCGCTGGGTCCGCCGGGGCAGCCGCGCGGCGGCATCACCTTCGAGCGGGTCAGCTTCGGCTATGGCCGCAGTGCCGGGGTGCTGCACGACATCGATCTGGCGATCCGTCCGGGCGAGCGGATCGGGCTGCTGGGGCATTCGGGGGCGGGCAAATCGACGCTGGTGCATCTGCTGCTCGGCTTTTTTCGTCCCGAGTCGGGCCGCATCCTGATCGACGGGCAGGATATCGGCCTGGTGACGCAGGAGAGTCTGCGCCAGCAGATCGGCATGGTGACGCAGGACAGCTCGCTGCTGCATCGCTCGATCCGCGACAATATCGGCTATGGCCGGCCGGAGGCGTCCGACGCGGCGATCGTGGCGGCGGCGGCGCAGGCGCAGGCGAGCGATTTCATCGCCGATCTGGAGGATCTGGGCGGGCATCGCGGGCTCGACGCGCTGGTCGGCGAGCGCGGGGTGAAACTGTCGGGCGGGCAGCGCCAGCGCATCGCCATCGCGCGGGTGATGCTGAAGGACGCGCCGATCCTGATCCTGGACGAGGCCACCTCGGCGCTCGACTCGGAGGTGGAGGCGGCGATCCAGACGCAGCTCGACCTGCTGATGCGCGGGCGCACGGTGATCGCCATCGCGCACCGGCTGTCCACCATCGCGCGGATGGACCGGCTGGTGGTGCTGCACCAGGGGCGGATCGTGGAAATCGGCAGCCATGGCGCGTTGCTGGCGCGCGGCGGCGCCTACAGCGCGCTGTGGGCGCGCCAGTCCGGCGGCTTCACCACCGATCCGCCGGCGCCACAATAGCACCGGATCAGGCCGCGCGCGGGGTTTTGCCGCCGGTTGACGCTCACGGACCGTTGACACCTCGGGGGGGCGAAGCTAGCAAGCGCCTGCCTTCCGGCAGGGCACTGCAAAGGCATGAACATGGATGGGCGGTCGGGCGGACCGGAGCCTTCGTTTCAGGAACGGCTGCGCGCTGCCCGCAGGCGACATGGGTTGGACCCGGTCGTGACCAGGGAACCGGAGGCGTTCAGCCCCTGGGGCATCGGGTTGCGGGTCGGGGCCGAGCTGGTTTCCTCGCTGGTCGTGGCGGTGGGAATCGGCTGGCTGCTCGATCGCTGGCTGGGAACCCGGCCGATCCTGCTTGGTGTGTTCGTGCTGCTGGGAGGCGCTGCCGGGGTGGTGAATGTGTGGCGTCTGTTCGCGCCGCCATCGTCACCCGGTGGCAAGGGACCAAAGTGAAGGACTTGCGACCGTGAACGAAGCACCGCCGCCCACCATCGACGCACTCGGACAGTTCCGCCTGTCGCCGGTGATCGGCGCGCTGGGCTTCTCGCAATCCAATGTGTTCATGCTGGTGGCCGCGGCGCTGACGCTGGCGATGCTGTATTTCGGCATGCGCCCACGCGCGGTGGTGCCCGGGCGGTTCCAGGCGCTGGCCGAATTCGCCTACGAAGGCATCATGGGCATGTGCACCAGCACCATCGGCCATGACGGGCGCAAATTCTTTCCGTTCGTGTTCACCCTGTTTTTCTTCATTCTGTTCGGCAATCTGCTCGGGCTGCTGCCGTTCAGCTTCACCTACACCAGCCACATCGTCGTCACCTTCACGCTGGCGCTGATCGTGTTCCTGCTCACCACCATCGTCGCGCTCGCGATCCATGGCACGCATTTCTTCAGCTACTTCTTCCCCAAGGGCGCGCCGGTGCTGCTGGCGCCGCTGATCGTGCCGGTGGAGATCATCTCCTACCTGTCGCGGCTGATCAGCCTGCCGGTGCGTCTGTTCGCCAACATGGTCGCCGGGCACGTGATGTTCGAGGTGTTCGCGAGCTTCGTCGTGATGCTCGGCGGGGCCGGGCTGGTCGGCGGCATCGCGGCGATCTTTCCGCTCGGGATCAACGTGATCCTGATGGGCTTCGAGCTGCTGGTCGCGTTCCTGCAAGCCTATGTGTTCGCGATCCTCACCTGCATCTACCTGCACGACGCGGTGCATCTGCACTGATCGGGCGGGCGCTCTCACCAACCTCCATACAGTCTGAAAGGATATCACCATGGATCATGAAGCCGCCAAGGCCCTCGGGGCCGGCATCGCCGTTATCGCGCTCGCGGGCGTGGGCATCGGCATCGGCAACATCTTCTCGTCGCTGGTCAGCTCGGTGGCGCGCAACCCGGCCTCGCGCGACCAGGTGTTCGGCCTGGGCATTCTGGGCTTCGCGCTGACCGAGGCGGTGGCGCTGTTCGCGCTGCTGATCGCGTTCCTGATCCTGTTCACCTGATCCGTCGCCCGGCTGCGTTGGCCGGGCTGGAGCAGCCGGGCTGAATCGAGAAGGATCGTTGCCATGAAGTCCGCATTGCGCCGCCTGTCGGGTCTGGCCGTTGTTGGGGTCATGCTGCCCGGCGTCGCCAGCGCCGCCGAGGGCATGCCGCAGCTGAATTTCGCCAATCCGCTGACGGTGATGCAGGCCGGGTGGCTGCTGGTCATCTTCCTGGCGCTGTATCTGCTGCTGCGCGGCTGGGGCCTGCCGCAGGTGGAGCGGGTGCTGGCGTTGCGCGCGGAGCGGATCAGGACCGATCTCGATCACGCCCAGCAGGCACGCGCCGACGCCGACCGCGCGCTCGCCGACAGCCTGGCCGCGACCAAGGCGGCGCATGCGCAGGCGCAGGCGCGGATCGCCGCCGAGGTGGAGGCCGCGCGTGGCGAGGCCGCCGCCAAGGCCGCCGAGCTGGACCGCCAGCTGGAGGTTCGGCTGGCCGAGGCGGAGGCCCGCATCGCCGGCGCCCGCGCCCTGGCGGTGGGGGCACTGCGCGAGGTCGCCATCGAGACCGCCAACAACGTCGTCGTGCGCCTGCTTGGCGCCGCCCCCGCGCCCGCCGACCTGGAACAGGCCGTCGGCAGCGTGATCGCGGCCCGCGGGGCCTGAGGAGCGCGCCATGGAACATCACGCCAGCATCTGGGCCGAGCCGCGGCTTTACGTCGCGATCGCGTTCTTTCTGTTCTTCGTCCTGGCCGGCAAGAAAATCTGGCTGGCGCTGACCGGTATTCTGGACAAGCGCTCCGAGACGATCCGCGCGGAGCTGGCCGAGGCCGCCAGGCTGCGCGCGGAGGCCGACGCCATGCTGCGTGAGGCGCAGGCCGCGCAGGAAGCCGCCACCGCCCAGGCCGCGCAGTTGCTGGACGGTGCCCGCCGCGAGGCCACCCGCCTCGCCGAGGCCGCCCGCACCGAGGCCGCCGCGGCGTCGGCCCGCCGCGAGCGCATGGCGATGGACCGGATCGCCGCCGCCGAACAGGCCGCCACCCGGGAAGTGCGCGAGGCGGCGATCGACATCGCCACCCA
>DAHWBL010000455.1 GCA_027323595.1 Acetobacteraceae bacterium
CTGGGGCTGTCTTTGTGCCAGCAGATGATCACCCGCATGGGCGGCCAGATCAGCGCACGCAACGATGCCGCCGGGGCGGTGTTCACTCTCGTCCTGCCGACCGCCTGACCGCGCCGGCCGCCTCGGCCAACTCCCGCACCAGCCAGTCGATCCCCTGCGCGTGCCAGCGCTGCACCGCCTTATGATCCGCGCCCATCGCCTCGCCCAGCCGACGCCAACTGAACAGATGCCGCTGCGTCAACGGGCTGACCAGCGCCCTCGCACCGACAATCCGCCGGAGCATGAACGACTCCAGCGGGATCAGCCCAAGCCAGCCGAACGCCTCATCCATCCGGCTCACCCTGCCAGAATCCGGCATCGGCGGACGCATGCGCACCCGATCATGGCCATAGGCCTCGACCGCGTCGCGAACGATGTCGAGCTTGCTGGTGCGCAGTGCGGTCGAATAACCGTGCGCCGGCAGCGCCAGCAACGTCGCTCCGGCCTCCTCCAGCCGAGCCACCACGAACGCGCTATCGATCGCCCCGGCCGCGCCATCCTGACGCAGCCTCGCGCCGGCCTCGACCCGCTTCATGTCACGCCGGTTCGCCTCGGCCAGCAGCAGACCAGCCGCCGCCCCGCCATCGCCGCCCGCCCGCGCCCGCGCCACCGGCGAGGTTCCACCGGCACCGGGATCACTACCATCGGCCGCACTGACGGGTCGGGTCTTTGGGTATTTGTTCATGTTTTGTTCCATTTTTGGTCAAATAAAAACCGGATACGGGTAAGGACTTCCCTCGATGCAGGTGCCATCGATCAACAGCCCCCACGAAATCGGATGCCCGGCCGGCAATGGCGGGCGATTTTGCAACGCCTCATCCCATTTCGGCCGCGGCGGGCGCACCATCGCCGGCGCACCGATCCGGCGCCCGCGCTCACGCGCCGCCTCGCGGCCGATGCCCAACGCCGCCCCTACCTCCGTCCAGTTCGCCCCCGACGCCCTGCGCTCGCGCAGCGTCGCATCCATCGTCTCGGTCCATTTGATCGCGATATGCATTGGTCCCTCGGCTTCCGTCTGCCGAGATGTTAATTTTACTAACGGTCGTATGTCAACGATAATAACTTTATCTGTTAGAAAAAATGACATAAGCTCACTCCATGAGCACCCCATCCGCCCCAGTCGGAATGAGCGCCCCATCCGCCAGCGTCGGAGCCCGAATCCGCGCCGCCCGCCAGGCCCATGGCTGGACGCAGGATGACCTCGCCATCGCGGTCGGGGTCTCACGCAGCGCCGTCGCCCAATGGGAAACCGATCGCGCCGGTCAGATTCGCGCCAATATCAGCCGCATCGCCGCGGCACTCGATCTGCCGGTCGCACTTCTTCTGGACGGCGCGGCACCGCAACCGGACCCCACACCAGGTACCGCCGACGAAATCGCCCTGCTGCGCCTGTACCGCGAATGCGACACCGACGACCGCGCCTTTCTGCTGCGCACCGCCCGCAAGCTGGCGCGCAATAACAATGGTTAGCTGTACGCAGGTCTGAAGGCCGCCTGCTCTATCCGCCAGCCTCCAGCAGCAGCCGCGCCGTCCCGATCGGGTCCTCCAGCATCGTGGTGTGCCCGGTGCCGATCGTCGCGGTGCGCCATCCCGGATCGGCCACGCAGGCCGCATGCGGCGCGGCGAACGGCGACGGATCATATCCAATGGCCCGAATATAGCTGCGCCGCCTGATCCCCTGATACGCCCCGCTCAACCGGATTCCCTCGGCGAAACAGGCCAAAGACTGCGCCCGATACCGCGCCTCGCTGGCAAAAGAATCGGTCCGAGGCAGTCGTTCCACAAAGCCACCGCCACGCTGCGCGCTCGCCAGGATCCAGGCGCGGCTGTGCTCGGTGCCAAGACTGAGAAGCGAGTCGCCGTCACGCGGCAAAAACGCGTCCAGATAGACCAGCGCCGCCACCCGCTCCGCCGCCCGATCGGCCGCCCCGGTGATCACCATCCCGCCATAGGAGTGCCCGACCAGAATCACCTCGGACAAACGATGCGCGGTCATCGTTTCGGTCACATCGGTGATATGAGTCGTCAAATTGACCCCCAGCCCGCCCAGATGCCCTCGCGCACCAAGCCCGGTCAGATCGAGCGCATGCACCCGATGCCCCGCCGCGCGAATTGCCTCCGCGGTCTCGTCCCAGACCCACGCGCCGCCCCAGGCACCATGAACCAGCACAAAATTCGCCACGCTGCCCCCCATCATTTCATCGGCGGGCAGCAGACCATCCTATCCAGGCGGGCGCAATCGCCGCCCTCACTCCGCCGCGACGGCCGGCGCGGTCTCACGTCGCGGCACCACACCGCCACTGCGGATGAAAGTCACCGCGATGCTCGCGCCCAGGCACATCAGGCCCGAGATCATGAACGACGCCTGATAATCCCCGGTCGTCCCGCGCAGCAGCCCAGCCGACCAGGCCACGCCCGCGCCCCCCAACTGGTGCAGGCTGCTGATCCAGCCGAAATACATCCCGACATTTTCCTCGCCGAACCGCTGCGCCGTCAGCCGCACCGTCGGCGGCGCGGTGGCGATCCAGTCGAGTCCGTAGAAAACAGCAAATCCGGTCAAGCCGATCAGAGCGTAATGCAACACATAGGGCAACGCCAACAGCGACAGCCCGCGCAGCCCGAAATACCAGCCCAGCAGCACCCGCGAATCGAACCGGTCGGTCAGCCAGCCCGAACCGGTCGCACCAACGATGCTCAGCGCGCCCATCGCCGCGAGCAATCCGGCCCCAACCAGCGGATCGATGCCTTCATCAACGCAGGCCGGGATCAGATGCGTGCCGATCAGCCCGCTGGTGGAGGCCCCGCAGACGAAATACCCACCGCCGATCAGCCAGAAATCCCGTGACCGCATAGCCTCGCGCGCCACCGCGAGGGACCGGCGAATCGGGTGCGCGCTCACCGCCCGTGGCGCCACCGGGCCGATCTGGCCATAGGGTCTGGCCCCGACATCCTCCGGCCACTCGCGCATGAACAACAACACCGGCACCGCCAGCACACACGCGATCGCTCCGGCCACGAGCACGACGGTCTGCCAACCGCCAACCGTCTGCAGCCACACGAACACCGGCAGCAGCACCATCTGCCCGGTCGCGGTCGCCGCGGTCAGAATACCGATCACCAGGCCGCGTTTGGCCGCGAACCAACGCGCCGCCACCTGCGGGCCCAGCACCATGAAGCACAGCCCCATGCCACTGCCGGTCACCCCGCCCCACAGCAGGATCAGCTCCCACGGCCTGGTCACCAACGCCGACCCGCCCATCCCGAGCGCCATCAGCAGCAATGACACCACCATCGCGCGCCGAATGCCGAAGCGGTCCATGATCGCCGCGGCGAACGGACCCATCATCCCCAGCACGAGAATATTGGCGCCAACTGCCCCGCTGATGGTGGCGCGCGACCAACCGAACGCATTCTGCAACGGCACGATCAGAACGCCCGGCGCGGCCCGCATTCCCGCGGTCATCAGGATGGTCATGAACGTGACCGCGACGACCACCCAGGCGTAGTGCACCCGCCTCGCCCCGCCCTGACCGCGCCCCACGCCTCACGCCTCCATCATCACCGCCGCGGCTTATCGCCGCGCGCGACGCATGATACATGCGACAGCAAACGCCGCCAGTTCCCCAAGCGAAATTCTTATGCAGAATTGACAGAGAAATCGTCGAACCAACCACCCGACAACGGCAGAAGCCGGCAACCCGAAGCAGGAATTGCCAGACTACCGCACGCCCGTCACGGTTGGATCACCCAGCCGATCAGGCCGATTTGACGGTGCCCATAACCTGCGCCAGCGTCGCGCTGGTGTTGAGGGTGATGGTGCTGCCGTCCGGCAGCAGCGCCGCATACCCGCCCGAGACCGCCGCGAACTGCGGCTGATATCCGGCGCCATAA
The DNA here is from genome assembly GCA_027323595.1 of Acetobacteraceae bacterium. Lineage (GTDB taxonomy): Bacteria > Pseudomonadota > Alphaproteobacteria > Acetobacterales > Acetobacteraceae > CAIVDX01. Next base: position 3,931 of record DAHWBL010000455.1, read on the forward strand.
CCGAGCAACCCGATGGTGTCCCCGGCATTGAAGTCGGTGATCGTCACCGACGTCGGCCCGGCCAGCCGCTTGAAGAACACGAACACATCGTTGCCACCGCCACCCGTGATGGTGGCGTTCCCCGACCCGGAGATGAAGGTGTCGGAGTTCGGCCCGCCGACCATGGTGGTGTTGGAAGGCCCACCGGCCGCCGAAATCGTGTTGCTGCTGTTGTAGGCATAGAACACGTAGGACCCGGAACCGTTCGCCGCGGTCAGCGTTTCGTTGCCGAGCCCGGCCGCCAGGCTGTCATTGCCCGCGCCACTGACCGACAGAATATCGCCGTTCCCGCCGCCGATCAGCGTCGAGTTGCCACCCGAGGCCTGGATCGTGTTGTTGCCACCCGTGCCACCGACGAACACACCGCTTGATCCGGAAATGCTGTCGCCGGAAGAAGCCAGCCCAAGGATCGTCGCGTTGGTGCCCGACGCGCCGACAAAATTCAGGCTTCCACCGAACACACCGACAAAATCACTGGTACCGCTACCCGTCGCATTGATCGTGGTCGCGCCGCCAAAAACAGCGACCGAGTCGTTTCCACCATTTGAATTGACGATGTCCGACCCACCAGGGGCGGTGTTGTGCAGCGTCACCCAGTTGTTGCCGCCACCGGGCGAGATCGTGTTGTTGCCGGAGGTCAGATTGACGCTGTCATTGCCCGCACCGAGATTGACCGACCAGTTGCCACCCGGAACCGTGTTCGAAAACGTATTGTTGCCGCCAATCGCCGCGAACGTGCCGCTGCCACCGTTCGCATCGAACTGCAGGTTGCCACCACTGCCCGAAACAATCGACTCGCCGTTGCTGCCCGGGCCGACGATGGTGGTCGGCGAAGTGGAACTGTTGGAAATGCCAACATAGGTGTTCGGCACCGTGATCGTAGAAGGACCGGTGGTGTTGATCTGAAGAAGGCCCACAGCCCCAGGCACCGGCGCCGTCAGCGAGCCGCTGCCGGACTGAGTCTCCGGAGAATATCCGACCTGGGTTGCGAGATTGTT
>DAHWBL010000197.1 GCA_027323595.1 Acetobacteraceae bacterium
AGCAGGGTGGGCGTCCATTGATTGACGAAGAACAGGATCATCAGACAGCACATGCTGCTGACCCAGAACAGCGGGGTGAGGAAGGCGAGCCGGCCGCTGAACAGGGCGGCGAAGGAATTTGTCTTTGTCGTGGTTTCCTCACCGGAGATCACGAATTTGGTGTCCGGCGTGATGGTGATGCCGGGGTTGATCCGGCGCAGGGTGGCGACGAGCTGGGCGCGCCGTTCGGGGCGCAGCGCCAGATAGCGCACCGATTCGGGCAGTAAAATCCAGGCGGCGATGGCGAGCAGGATCGGTCCGAGGCCGCCGATCCAGAACATCAGACGCCAGCCATATTCACCCATCCATTGCGCCGCGACGAGCCCCGGCAGGCCGCCGCCGAGGGTCACGCCGGAGAAGGCCAGCACGACCAGCGTGGCGCGCACGCTGCGCGGGGCATATTCGGCGATCAGCGCCACCACCACGGTCATCATGCCCGAGATGCCGAGCCCGGCGATGAAGCGCAGGATCACCATCTGTTCGAAGCTGCCGGCCCAGACCGACAGCAGGGTGAAGAAACCGAAGAAGCTCGCCCCCATCACGATCAGCCGGCGCCGACCCATCCGGTCGGCGAGCGCGCCGAACACCGGGGGGCCGAACAGCCCGGCGAACAGGCCGGCGCTGAACAGTCCGCCAAGCGCGGCGCGGTCCGCGCCGAATTCCTTGAGCAGGGGCGCGCCGGCGACGGCGGCGGCGCCCAGATCGAACCCGTCCATCATCATCAGGCAAAACGACGTCACCAGCAGCAACAGATGAAAGCCGCCGAATTTCTGCTCGTCCAGCATGCGGCCGATGTCGAGGGTGGCGGACGCGGTGCTGTCGGGGCTGGTGGCCATGGCTGGTCCTCCGAGGGGCGCGCGGTTGGTCGCGCTTGTTGGCGGGATCATTTGTCGGTCATGGCGTGCGCGCCGCCTGGATGGCGCGCCAGACATTTTCCGGTGTGGCCGGCATCTCTACATGCTCCACCCCGTGTCCGGCCAGCGCGTTGGCGATGGCGCCGATGACGGTGGCCAGCACCGGCACGATGCCGGCCTCGCCGCCGCCCTTGACGCGCAACGGATTGAGCGTGGTTGGGTCTTCGGTCATTTCCAGATCAAAGCCGGGGAACATGTCGGCGCGCGGCATGGCGTAGTCCATGAAGGAGCCGGCGAGCACCTGTCCGGATTCCGCGTCCCAGCGCATCGCCTCGCAGAGTGCCTGGCCCGCGCCCTGGACGATGCCGCCGCAGGTCTGGCCCTCGACGATCAGCGGGTTGATCGGCTGGCCGGCGTCATCGACGCTGCTGTAGCGGATGATCTGCACCGCGCCGGTGTCGGGATCGACCTCCAGCTCGCACACCGCCGAGCCGGTGGGAAAGGCGGGGATGCGGCCGGTGAAATCGGCCGCGGCGGTCATGCGATGCGCGGGGGCCAGACGGGCGAGATCGAAGATGGACAAGGCGGTGTTGCGGCCTGGTGCGGCGAACCGGCCGTCGTCGATGCGGATGGTGTCTGCCGGGCAGTCGAGCGCCTGGGCGGCGCGCGCGCGGGCGTCGGTCAGGATGGTTTGCGAGGCCTCCACCAGCAGCGTGCCGGCCAGGCGCATCGAGCGGTCCGAATGGGTGCCGCCGCCGGCGCTGACGCGGGTGGTGTCGCCGGTCAGCAGCCGCACCTGGGCGGGATGGACGCCGAGCCAGTCCGCGACCACCTGCGCGAAGCTGGTCTCGTGGCCCTGGCCGGTGGATTGGGTGCCGGCGATGACTTCCACCACGTCGTCGAGGATGGTGATCTCGACGCGCTCGCGCGGGGCGCCGACGGGGGATTCGACGTAGTTGCCGATGGCGATGCCGCGGCAGCGTCCGCGCGCGGCGGCGGCTGTGCGGCGGGCGGGGAAGCCGTCCCAGTCGGCGAGCGCGAGGGCGCGTTGCATGTTGGTGGCGAAATCGCCGCAATCGTAGGTGAGGCCCATCACGTTGCGATATGGCATGGCCCGGTGCGCGACGATGTTGCGGCGGCGGATTTCGGCGGCGTCGAGCCCCAGATGCGGGGCGGCGAGATCGAGCAGGCGTTCGATCGCGAAGGTGGCTTCGGGGCGGCCGGCGCCGCGAAAGGCGACGGTGCTCGGCGTGTTGGTGAGGGCCGCGCGCACGTGCACATGGGCGGCCGGCACGTGATAGACCGTGGAGACCAGGCGGTAGCCGTTGGACAGCGGCACCAGAGCCACGGTGTGCGCGCCGGCATTGCCGGTGAGTGCGACGCGCATCGCGGTGATGCGGCCATCGATGTCGAAGCCGAGAGTGGCGTCGGTGATCAGGTCGCGGGCCTGGAAATCGGTGAGGAAACATTCGCTGCGGTCGCCGCGCGAGCGCACCGGGCGACCGAGCCGGCGCGCCGCCCAGCAGACCAGCACCGCCTCGGATTCGAGAAAGGAGCGCGGGCCGAAGCCGCCGCCGACATCGCCGGTGATCACCCGCACCTGGTCGAGCGGAATGCCCAGCGTCTGGGCCAGCAGCCCGCGCTGACGCACCACCCCCTGCGAGCTGGAGCGCAGGGTGGTGTGGCCGGTCTGTTCATCCACCCAGCCGACCACCGCGCGCGGTTCCATCTGCGCGTTGACGATGCGCTGATTGACGAAGCGGCGATGCTCGACATGGTGCGAGGCCGCGAGGCGGGCATCGATGTCGGCCGCGTCGCCGAAGCCTTCGTCCACGCAGAGATTTCCAGGTATGCCGTCCCACAGCTGCGGCGCGCCGGGGGCGATGGCCGCCGCCGCGTCGGTGACCGCGGGCAGCGGTTCGTAGGTCACGTCCACCAGCTCGGCGGCATCACGGGCGAGGGACGCGGTCGCCGCGATGATGCAGGCGACCGGTTCGCCGACGAAACGGGCGCGCTCGTGCGCGAGCGGCAGCATGGTCGTGTCGTGAAAGATGCCGCCATGCAGGCCGAAGGAGGGCCGCGCATATTCGATCGCGTCGGCGGGATTGGGCACGTGATGGATCGGCTGGTGCCCGTCGGCCAGATAGTCCTGCGCGGTGAGCACGGCCAGCACTCCGGGCAGCGCGCGGGCGGCGGCGGCATCGATGGCGATGATGCGCGCATGGGCGTGCGGGCTGCGCAGCATGATGGCGTGGGCGGCATGCTCGATGCGGAAATCATCGGTGTAGCGGCCACGCCCGGTGAGCAGGCGCTGGTCCTCGAAGCGCGGGAGGGGGTGGCCGATCCATTTCATGCGGCGTTGCCCAGCACGTAGCGGCCCGACGCGTCGCGGGTGATGCCAGGGCTCGCGCGCAGCGCGTCGATGGCGCGCACGATCTCGCGGCCATCGTCGCTGGCGGTCGCGGCGACCAGATCGACGAAGAATTTCGGGCCGTCGCGCAGTGCCGCCTCGACCGAGGCGAAGCGCGTGCCCTGCGGTGTGGGCGGCAGCGGGGTGATGGCTTCGAGCGAGCCGGCTGGCAGCGCGGGCATGGTGAGGTCGAAGCCGGATTTGCAGCCCAGCCGGGCGCCGGCGAGCGAGGGGTCGATCGGCATCGCGCGCATGCCAGGCTGGATCACCATGTCGCGGTCCGCCTGGAAGCGGGTGGCCAGC
>DAHWBL010000209.1 GCA_027323595.1 Acetobacteraceae bacterium
GATGATCGTCTCGTTCACCGGCGCGCCGGCAAACCCGCCCATCCCGCCGCCCAATCCGCCCATGCCACCAAACCCGCCGCCCATATGCGGGCCGGAGAACATGTTCATCAGCGCGTTGCCCAGCACCATCCCGCCGGCCACGCCGGCCGCCGTGCGCACCGCCGAGCCGAAAAACCCGGTGCCGCCGGGCTGCATCATCTGCGGCGGCGGCTGATAGGCCGGCTGAGGATAAGCGGGCTGGGGGTATGCAGGCGGGGGCGCATAGGCGGCAGCCGCCGCGGCCGGCGCCTGGCCCCACGGGTTCGGACGCGGTGCCGCCGGTGCCACCGGGGCCGCCGCCGGCTGCCCGCCGCCGAACATGCCGCCGAAAAACCCGCTCGGCCGGCCCGCCTCGGCCGGCGGCGACGATGCCGCCCGCGCCTGCGCCAGCTCGGCCTGCAACTGCTGGATCTGCGCCTGCGCCTGGTGCAGCGCCGCCTCCTGCACGAAGGCGGTCTGCGTCATCCGATAGCGCGCCTCCGGCGCCCGGGTGAACAAATCGGCCAGCAGCCGGTCCGCCTCGGGGTCGAGCGGCGGCAACTGCCCCGGCGCGCCCACGCCGCTGACACGCTGGACGAAACTGGTGAGAAGATCGCGTTCCTCGTTGGTCATTACCCTACCCTTGCGGAGGTGAAGCGTGCTCGGCACATGGCGCCGCCCCGCGCCGGGTTCAAGCGCCCTGCTTTTCCCAACCCCGCGCGGTCTGCCGCCAATAGGTCAGCCCATGCCCGCCCGCCTTGGCTGCCCGCCAGCGTTCCCGCGCCGCCGCCACCGCCGCCTCGTCATTGCCGTCGAACAGATCGAACACCCGCTCGAACCACGCCGCCGGCGCGACCACCCCGTCGAGCAGAAACAGATAGCGCGCGCCATTTTCCACCGCCTCGGCACGCTCGGGCACCGCGTCGGTGATCCACACCGGCTGCCACCCCGCATGGCCCATCCGCGCGGTGCCATGCGGCAGCCAGTCGGGCTCCGCGCACAGCCACAGCGCCGCGTCCAGCGCCGCCACCCGCTCGGCCGAGCCGCACAGCACCAGCGCCCGCTGCCCGGCCGCCAACGTGCGCCCCAGCAGCGCCGGCAGCGCCAGATCGGCGGCGGTGCGGGTCAGATGATAAAACCCGATCTCAGCCATCACGCCCATCCGCGGCGTCGGCACAACCGCCACCCTGCTCGCACCATCGCGCCACCAGCCGGTCCAGCAGCCGCACCCCGAAGCCGCTCGCCCCGGCGGCATGGCGGTCATCCGCCTCGGCGCGCGCCTCCACCCCGGCGATGTCCAGATGCGCCCACGGCACCTCGCCCACGAACTCCGCCAGCAGCGCCGCCGCCTGGCAGGCATCGGGCTGCATCCGCCCGCGCGCGCATTGCGCGATGTCGGCGATATCGGAGCGCAGATCGGCGCGATGCCGCTCCCCGATCGGCATCCGCCACACCCGCTCGCCCACCGCCTCGCCAGCCGCGACGATCCGCGCCGCCAGCGCCGCGTCATTGTCGAACAGCCCCGCCCGCTCATGCCCCAGCGCGGTGACGATGCTGCCGGTCAGCGTCGCCAGATCGATCAGCGCCCGCGGCGCCAGCTCCCGGGCGGCCCAGCCCAGCGCGTCGGCCAGCACCAGCCGCCCCTCGGCGTCGGTGTCGATCACCTCGATGGTGGTGCCATCGACGCTGCGCAGCACGTCGCCGGGCCGGTAGCTGCCGCCGCCGGTGGCGTTCTCGGCCAGCGCCAGCACCGCCACCACATGGGCCTCGCTGTCGCGCCGGGCCAGCGCGATCATCGCCCCCACGCAGGCCGCCGCCCCGGCCATGTCGGCGCGCATCTCCCACATATGGTCGGCCGGCTTGATGCTGATGCCGCCGGTGTCGAAGGTGATCCCCTTGCCGCAGAACACCAATGGCGCGCCGCCGCGCCGGCCATTGTCCCCCGCCGCGCTACCGCGCCGCCTCCGGCCCCGCCATCTCAGCACCGCCAGCCGCGGCCCGTGCACCGAGCCACCGCCGACCGCGCACAGCGCGCCGAACCCCTCCCGGCGCAGCGCGCCCGGCTTCAGCACCGTCAGCTCCAGCCCCAGCCGCTCCAGTTTGCGCAGCGCCTTGCAGAACAGCGCCGGAGTAAGTCGGTTCGACGGCGCGGTCACCGCCCGGCGCGCCCAGCGCACGCCGCGCAGCACCGCCCCAGTCCGCCGCCAATCCGCCCGCGCCACCCGCGGGCGATCCACGATCATCTCGATCCGCGCCAGCGCCAGCGCCGCGTCCGCCGGGGAGTGGCGATAACGATCCTCACGCCAGGCCCGCAGCAGCGCGCCCATCGCCAGCCCGGTCACCAGATCTGGCGCCAGCCGCCGCGCGTCGATGGCGATCCGCGCCACCCCCGCCAGCCGCGCCACCGCCAGCGCGCCGGCCCGCTCCGCCCCGCGCTCGTCCCAGGCCGGCCCCACTCCCACCAGCAGCAGCCGCCGGTCCAGCCACAGTTCACATGCCTGGCCGGCACGCGCCGCAAACCCGCTCGCCCGCGCCGCCTCGGGGATGAACCCGCCTTCCAGCAATGGCCGCACCTCCACCGCGTCGGGATGCGCGGCCTTCGCGAAGCGCGGCTTCATCGCCGGCCCGGTCGCAGCATCCGCCCCGGCGTCACCCTTCGCAGCAATCGCGCACCAGCCGGTCCAGCAGCCGCACGCCCCACGCGGTCGCCCCCTTGGGCACGCAGGCGGCGTCCTTGGTGCTCCAGGCCACCCCGGCGATGTCCAGATGCGCCCAGGGCACGCTGTTGGTGAAGCGGCCGATGAAATGCGCCGCGGTGATCGCGCTGCCGGGCCGGCCGGTGATGTTCTTCATGTCGGCGATGTCGGATTTGAGCTGCTTGTCATATTCCTCGCCCAGCGGCATCCGCCACAGCTTCTCGCCCACCGCGATCCCGGCGGCGAGCAACTGCCCCGCCAGCGCCTCGTCGGTGGCGAACATGCCGGCATGCTCATGGCCCAATGCCACGATCATCGCGCCGGTCAGCGTCGCCAGATCCACCATGAAGCGCGGCGCGAAATGCTGCTGGCAGTACCAGATCACGTCGGCGAGCACGAGGCGCCCCTCGGCGTCGGTGTTCAGCACCTCGACGGTCTGGCCGGAATAGCTGGTCACCACGTCGCCCGGCCGCTGCGCGTTGCCGCCCGGCATGTTCTCCACCAGCCCGACCAGCCCCACCGCGTCCACCGGCGCGCCCCGCCCGGCCAGTGCCGCCATCAGCCCGATCACCGTGCCGGCACCGGCCATGTCCCACTTCATGTCCTCCATCCCGGCCGCCGGCTTGATCGAGATGCCGCCTGTGTCGAAGGTCACGCCCTTGCCGATGAAGGCGATCGGCTTGTCGAGCTGGTTGCCCCGGCCCGATTTGCCAGGCCATTTCAGCACCACCATGCGCGGCGGGTTGTGGCTGCCCTGCGCCACCCCCAGCAGCGCGCCGAAGCCGAGCTTCTTCATCGCGTGCTCGTCCAGCACCTCGACCTCAAGACCAAGCTTGGCCAGCGTCGCCGCTCGCTCCGCCATCACCACCGGGGTCAGCACATTGGCCGGCTCACTGACCAGCTCGCGGGTGATGAAACACCCCTCGGCGACCGGCGCCAGCCCCGCCCAGGCGGCCCGCGCCGCCTCGGGGTCGGCGACCAGCAGCGTCAGCGACACGAGCCGCGGCTTGTCCTCCGGCTTCTCCTTGGTCCGATAGCGGTCGAACCGCCAGGCCCGCAGCACCGCCCCCAGCGCCACCGATGCGGCCTGCTCGGCGGTCAGCGCGCCGGCATCGATCACCGCCTCGGTCTGCCGGGTGAGCGCTGCGGCGGCATGCCCGCCCGCCTGCTCGAATTGCAGGGCCGTCCGGCCCGCCGGCTTGCCCAGCCCCACCGCCACCACCCGGGCGAACCCGCCAGGTGCCAGCACCGTCGTGCTCTGCGCGGCCTTGCCCTTGAACTCGGCCGCCGCCAGCGCCCGCCCGATCGCCCCGCCGGTGGCCGCGTCCGCCTGCGCCCCGACCCCGCCCAGCGCCGCGTCCTCCTCCACCAGCAGCACGAGCGCTCCGTCGATCTGCGGCGCGGGCGAGGAAAAACCGATCTGCAACATGCGAAACTCTCCTTGGCGTTGGGCCACGGCGAATGTAGCAGCCGCAAGGCCGAAGGCCAGAGGTGAGAAGGCGGGAGGCGGGGCGCGCGTCAGGCGCGCGCGGTGACGCCCAGATAGCGCGCCAGAATCTCGGGGTCCGCGCGCAGGCTCGCGCTGGACCCGGCATGCACCACCGCGCCGCGCTCCAAAATCACCGCCTCGTCGGTCACGCCGAGAATCTTCTGCGCATGCTGCTCCACCACCAGCGCCGACATGCCCTCGTCGCGGATGATCCGCTTCAGCGCCGCCAGCAATTCCTCGACGATGATCGGCGCCAACCCCTCGGTCGGCTCATCGAGCAGCAGCAGCCGCGGATTGAGCACCAGCGCGCGCGCCACCGCCAGCATCTGCTGCTCGCCGCCGGAAAGCTGGTTGCCCAAATTGGCGCGCCGCTCGCGCAGCCGCGGGAACATCTGATAGCAGCGCGCGACATCCCACGCGCCAGGCCGCGCCACCGCGGTCAGATTTTCCTCCACCGTCAGCGAGCGAAAAATGTTGCGCTCCTGCGGCACCCAGCCCACGCCCGCCCCGGCGCGCCGCTCCGGCGCAAGGCGGGTGATGTCGCGCCCGCCCACCTCGATGGTGCCCGAAAAACGTTTCGTCGCGCCGATGATGCTGTTGAGCAGCGTGGTCTTGCCCATGCCGTTGCGCCCCAGCACCGCCATCGAGCGCCCCTCGGCGAGGTGCAGGCTGATCCCCGGCGGGCTCAACACCACCGCCGCGCCGTAGCCCGCCACCAGCCCGTCCAGACGCAGAATGTCAGCCATGATCCGCCTCGCCCAGATACACCGCGCGCACCCTGGGATCGGTGCTGATCTCGTCCACCGTGCCCGCGGTCAACAGCGCGCCGCTCACCAGCACCGAGATGCGGCTGGCGAAGCGGAACACCAGGTCCATGTCGTGCTCGATCAGCAGCACGGTGACGTCCTCTGGAAGTTTGGCGACCACATCGAGAATATCCTCGCGCTCCCCCTCCGGCACCCCGGCCGCCGGCTCGTCCAGCAGCAGCACCCGCGGCCGACACGCGATCGCCATCGCGATCTCCAGCAGCCGCTGCTTGCCATAGGGCAGCGAGCTGATCTTCTCGCCCATCACGTCGCACAGCCCGAACCGGTCCAGCACCTCGACGATCTCGTCGATCACCGGGCGCGAATGCCCCACGCTGCGCCAGAACTCCCAGCCCTTGCCCTTGGTCTGCGACACCGCCATGCCGACGCCCTCGAGCGGCGTCATCGCGGCGAACAACTGGTTGATCTGAAAGGTGCGCGCGAGCCCCCGGCGCACCCGCTCATCGGCGCGCGCCTCGGTGATGTCCTCGCCTTCCAGCAGGATCCGCCCCGACGAGGGCCGCAGCACCCCGGTCAGCAGATTGATCAGCGTGGTCTTGCCCGCGCCGTTCGGCCCGATCAGCGCATGGCGCTCGCCACGACGCAGCGTCAGCGACACGTCGTTGGTGGCGGTGAGCCCGCCGAAATTGCGGAACAGATTCACCGTCTGGAGCGCGATATCACGCGGTGCATCGCTCAGGGGCGCATCGCTCATCGGCCGGCTCCCGGGCGGGTCCGCCGCGCCACCAGGGCCGCCAGCCGCTCCAGCCAGTCCCGCCCACCCAGCACCAGCACCACCAGCACCAGCCCGATCCAGAATTCCCAATATTGCGGCGTGAGGTTGGACAAGGTGTCCTGCATGATCTTGAACACCAGCGCGCCGATCAGCCCGCCATAGAGATATCCCACCCCGCCGATCGTCACCATCAGCAGCACATCGGCGGAACGGTGAAAGGCGAGCACATCGAGCGAGGCGAACTGCGTGGTCTGCGCCAGCAGCGCGCCGGCCACCCCGGCATAGGCCGCGCCCAGCGTATAGACCGCCACCAGCCGCCCGCGCACCGGCACCCCGATCGCCGCCGCGCGCAGCGGATTGTCACGGATCGCGCGCAGCGACCAGCCGAACGGTGAATGCACCACCCGCCGCGCGATCAGAAACAGCACGAACAGCACGATCAGCGAATAGGCGTTGGCGACAGCACCGAAAATGTCGAAATCAAAGCCCAGGATCGGCCCCACATCCATGCCCTGCAGCCCGTCCGCCCCGCCGGTCAGCCAGCCCAGCCGATTGGCGATCTCATACAGCACCAGCGCCACCCCCAGCGTCACCATCAGCCGGGTGAGGTCCGAGCCGCGCAGCGCCAGAAAGCTGGTCGCCAGCCCCAGCGCGGTCGCCGCCAGGGTCGCGCACCCAAGCCCGATCAGCGGGTCGGTGACGCCAAACTTGGTGATGATGCCGGCGGTGTAGGCACCCAGCCCGAAAAACGCCGCATGGCCCAGCGAGATCACCCCGGCATAGCCCAGGATCAGATCGAGCGAGAGCGAGAACAGCGCCAGGATGGCGATCTCGTTCATCAAAAGATGCCGGCTGGGAAACAGGAAATACGACGCCGCCACCAGCACCCAGAACAGATATTCCGACCAGTGCCAGGCCGACAGCCGGTCATGCAGGCCCACCGCCTGCAGGCGCAGGGTCGCGATTCGTTGCGTTGTCATCTCGTTGCCACCCGCCCGAACAGTCCCTGCGGCCGCCAGATCAGCACCAGGATCATCACCGTGTAGATCACGAAGGCACCGAAATCGGGGATGTAGTATTTGCCGGCCACGTCGGCCACGCCCAGCAGCAGCGAGGCAAGGAACGGCCCGGTGATCGAGGCGGTGCCGCCCACGGTCACCACGATCAGGAAATAGATCATGTATTTCAGCGGAAATGTCGGATCGAGCCCAAGAATCTCCGCCCCCAGCGCGCCACCCAGCCCAGCCAGGCCCGAGCCCACCGCGAAGGTCAGCATGAACACCAGATCGACATTGATCCCCATGCCGCGCGCGACGCGCCGGTCATCCACCGCCGCGCGCAGCCGCGAGCCGAACCGCGTGCGCGTCAGCACCAGTTGCAGCGACACCGCGATCAGCCCGCACACACCGATGATCAGCAGCCGGTAGGCGCCCACCGACACCCCGAGGAACTCGAAACGGTCCTTGAGAAAATCAGGAATGTTGATGAATTGCTGCTGCGGCCCCTGGAAATAATCCACCACCGCGTCAACCATGAAGATCAGCCCGATGCAGAACAGCACCTGGTCCAGATGGCTGCGCCGGTAGATGTGGGTGTACAGCAGCCGCTCCGCCACCACGCCCAGCGCCGCGCAGACGATGAAGGCGATCGGCAGCCCGGCGAAAAACGGCACGCCATGGCGGTTGACCAGAATCATGCAGACATAGCCTCCGGCCATGGCGAACGCGCCATGCGCCAGATTGACCAGGTTCATCAGCCCCAGCGTCACCGCCAGCCCGCAGGCGAGCACGAACAGCAGCATGCCATAGGCAAAGCCGTCGAACAGGTTGGTCAGCATCGATCGCGCCCCGTCACCGCCTGGTTCATTTGCCCGCCTTCGCCGGATCCCTGACCATCGGGATCGTGGCGAACTCGATGTTCCACAACTGCCCGTCGCGGCGCTCGGTGCGGCGGATATAATCGTTCTGCACGATTTCGCGCGTCGCCGGATCGATCAGCACCGGCCCGCGCGGGCTCTCCCAGGACTGGCCCTTCATCGCCTCGATCAGTTTGGTGCCATCGGTGTCACCGCCGGTCCTGGCGATGGCGCGCGCGATCAGCGCCATCCCGTCATAGCCGCTCACCCCCATGAAATTCGGCCGCATGCCCTCGTTGGCCTTGCCGAAATCGGCGACGAACCGGCGGTTCAGATCGCTGTCATGCGCCGCCGAATAATGCTGCGAGGTGATCATCCCCAGCGTCACGTCGCCCATGTTGTTGAGCAGATCGTCATCCACCACGTCGCCGGTGCCGATCAGCCGCACCCCCGCCTTGTCCAGCCCGCGCTCGGCGAACTGCTTCATCACCACCGCGCCCACGCCGGCCGGCACGAAGATGAAGATCGCATCGGGCTTCGCGTCGGCCGCGCGTTGCAGGAACGGCGCGAAATCGGGGTTGGCCACCGGCACCCGCAGTGCCGCCACCACCTTGCCGCCCTGCTTCTCGAACGGCTCCTTGAACCATTTCTCGGCGTCGTAGCCCGGCCCGTAATCGGTGACGATGGTCACCACCGAACGGATGCCGTTGGCGATGCACCAGTCGGTGAACGGGGCCACGGTCTGCGGCAGCGCCTGGCTGGTGCGCGAGATATAGGGCGAGGCCTCGGTGATCGAGGAGGTCGCCGCCGCCATCACGATCTCGGGCACCTTCGCCTGGGTCGCAACCGAGCTTGCCGCCAGCGCCAGCGGCGTCAGCCCGAAGCCGCCCAGCGCCACCACATGGTCATTGATCACCAGCTCCTGCGCCAGCCGCTTGGTGACATCGGGCACCCCGCCATCATCCTTCAGCAGCAGCTCGATCCGCCGGCCGGCCACCACGTCGCCGTGCTGCGCCAGATACAGCCGCATGCCCGCCACCACCTGCTTGCCGGTGGAGGCGAACGGCCCGGTCATCGGCAGGATCACCCCCACCCGCGCCACCTCCTGCGCGCTGGCGGAAGCCACGCCCAACCCCAGCATCGCCGCGCCGAGCAGCCCGAACCGATTCCGCATGGCCTGTTCCTCCCGTTCGCCCGTTTTTCTCGTTCGCCGAGTATGCCGGCGTTATCGACCCCGCCATGCCGGCGGGTTGCTATTTCAAGTCAGCCCCAAGAGCAACCCGGCGGGCCAGCAGCGCGTCCAGAATCTCCTCCAGGCTCGCCTCGGCCAACAGCGTCGGCCCCAGCTCGGCACCCCGATCGGCCGCCCAGTCCTGGCGCTGCGCGGTCGGGCCGGCCAGCATCGGGCTCACCCCCGCCTCGGCCACGGTGCGCGCCACCTCGCGCATCTCCTCCGCCCGCCGCCGCCCATGGATCAACGCCCGGCTCATGACATAGCGCGCGAGCTTCGGCCAGTCCGGATGTGGAATGGTGTCCGACAGGCTCGCCAGCACCTCGCGCTCCACCCCGTAATGGCGCGCCGCCAGCATCGATTCCGTGGTCAGCGCCTCGATCCCCTTGATCATCACCGAGCGGCACATCTTCACCGCCGAGGCCACCCCGATCGTCTCGCTGCGAAACGTCAGATCCATCCGCAGCCCGTCGGCGGCGGCGATGAAATCGCGCGCGTGCGGCCCACCCAGCAACATCGGTGACGCCAGCCCGTGCGGCGGCACCGAGGTCATCACCGCCGCCTCCACGAACCGCCCGCCCGCCGCGCCGACGATGGCGGCAACCTCCTTCTTGGTGCCCGGCGACACCGAATTCACATCCACCCAGAACGCGCCAGGCGGGATCGCCGGGCTCGCGTCACGCTCCGCCTGCACGTCCGAG
>DAHWBL010000211.1 GCA_027323595.1 Acetobacteraceae bacterium
GCGCGTGCGGTCCGGCACGGGCGGAGGACACGCCATGGCTTATCGGTCGATGCGCGACTTCATCGCCGCACTGGAGCAGCGCGGCATGCTGCGCCAGATCACCCGCGAGGTGGATCGCGGGTGGGAGCCGGCGTGTCTGGCCAAATGGATGTACCAGGCGCTGCCCGACGAGCAGCGCTTTGGCCTGGTGTTCGACAAGGTGGCCGGCAGCGACGTCAGCCTTGCCACCGGGCTGCTTGGTGCGTCGGTGCACAGCTATGCCCTGGCACTTGGCGTGGAGGCTGATGGCATCAACGAAAAATGGGTGGATGCCATCAACAACCGGGTCGCCCCGGTGGAGGTGCGGACCGCCGCGTGCCAGCAGGTGGTGCATGTGGGCGAGCAGGTGCGGCTGAGCGGTCTGCCGATCCCGGTGTGGACGCCGGGCAAGGATGCCGGGCCGTACATCACCACCAACATGCTGACCCGCCACGCGACCACCGGCGCGCAGGGCATGGGGGTCTATCGCACGCAGGTGCGCGATGAGCGCAGCGTGATCGTCAATCTCAGCCCCGGCCGGCAATCCTTCGCGCGCACGCAAAGCCACACCGACCAGGGCAGGCCCGCGCCGATCGCGTGGATCATCAGCGCCGAGCCTGCGGTGCATCTCGCGGCGGTGGCCAACCTTCCTTATGGCACCGACGAGATCGAGGTGGCCGGCGGGCTGGTCGGCGCACCGATCGAGATGGTTCGGGCCAGGACCATCGACATGATGGTGCCGGCCAATGCCGAGATCATCATCGAGGGCGAGGTGATGCCGGGCGAGTACGCGATGGAAGGGCCGTTCGGCGAGTTCGCCGGCTATATGGGGCCGGTCGGCATGAAGCCGGTGGCGCGGATCACCGCGATCACCCATCGGCGCGACCCGATCTATTACGGCTACACCAGCCAGATGCCGCCCTCGGAGAGCACCGTCATCCAGAGCCTGACCAATGCCGGCGTGATCCTCAAGATGCTGCGCCACGACCATGGCGAGATGGGGGTGAGCGACGTGCATATCGACCTCACCTTCGGCGGGCTGCTCGCGCATGTGATCGTGGCGATGAAAACCGAGCTTCCCGAGGATGGCAAACGCATCGGCCGGATGGTCGCGGACATGACCGCGCTCAAGCGCGTCACCGTGGTGGATGCCGACATCGACATCCGCGACCCGCTGCATATGGAATGGGCGATGAACTCGCGCTTCAATCCGGCGCGCGACACCATCATCATCGATGACGTGTATTTTCCGATGCACATGGACCCATCGGTGCGCCCCGCCGAGGGCAAGATGGCGCTGGGCAGCAAGCTGGTGCTCGATGCGACGCAGAAGATCGATGCCGGAACCTTCTCGCTGCCGTCAGCGGAATATATGGCGCGCGCGCTCGATCTGTGGAAGGAGCTCGGCCTGCCGGCGTTCGAGGTGCCCCGCCGCGCGCGGCTGCGCATCGATCGGGCGTGAGCGGGATTTAGCCAGGCGGCCTCGCGCGGACGGCGATGACGCTGCCCATTTCCTTCGGGGGTGGCAGCGCCTGGTGGGTTTGCCACATCTGCTCCAGCAGCTCCTGCGATTGCGGCGGCATCGGCTCGACCTTGCGGCTGGTGAGATCGACATGCAGGGCGAGCTGTTCAAGGGTTGCCATCTGGTGGCCTTTGGCGGCGTGCCACATGGTGTGGAAATAATGGATGCGCTTGGCGTCGAAACCGAGCAACTGGGTGGTCACCCGCACCTCTTCGCCGACGCTGAGCTCGCGGCTGTAGGTGATGTGGGTCTGCACCGCGAAGGTCGATTTTCCGGTGCGTTCTCGATATGGTTTGCCAAGCCCGATCAGCGGATAAAAAGCGTCGGTGCCGTGATCGAAGATCAGCACGAAATAGGCGACGTTCATATGGCCGTTGTAATCGAGCCATTCGGGACGCACATGTTCCTGCCAGCATGAGATCGGCGCCGGGAATGTCACTGGGTGGGCCTCCTGGGATGGGCTGTGCATGGCTGGGGGCGGGCGAATTTTCAGTCGCCGTCGCGCAGCCGGAAGCGCTGGATTTTTCCGGTCGCGGTCTTGGGAAGCTGCTCGACGAAATGGAACCAGCGCGGATATTTGTAGCCGGCGAGGCTGGTCTTGCAGTGCTGTTTCAGTTCCTCGATGGTCGCCTCGGTCGCGTCGTCGGGGTTTTTCAGCACGATGTGGGCGGCGGGCTTGATCATGCCGTCGTCGTCGCGGCGACCGACCACCGCGGCCTCGCGCAGTTTTGGATGTTCCAGCAGCCGGCCTTCGATCTCGATGGGTGAGCACCACATGGCGCCGACCTTGATCATGTCGTCGCAGCGACCGGCATTGACGTAGTAGCCATCGTCATCGACGTAGTACATGTCGCCGGTGTACAGCCAGGCGCCGCGCATGGTTGTCGCGGTCTTTTCCGGATTGTTCCAGTAGCAGCGTGCATTGGACTGGGCCTTGACCATCAGCACGCCGATCTCATTGGCGCCAAGCTCACGGTCGTCCTCGTCCACGATCTTCACCTCGAAGCCGGGCACGGGTCGGCCGGAACTGCCGGGGCGGATGTCGTCGGGGCGATTGGAGACGAATATGTGCAGCACCTCGGTCGAACCGATTCCGTCGAGAATGGCGATGCCGGTGAGGTCTTTCCATTTTTGGAAGATCGCCGCCGGCAACGCCTCCCCGGCCGACAGCGCGCGCCGGATCGAGCCGAGGTCGCGCGGATGCTGCTCGATCTCGTGGAGCTGCTGCGCATACAAGGTGGGCACGGCGAAATAGACCGTGGGGTGAAAACGCTCGATCATCGCGAACGCCATCTGCGCGGAGCTTTTCTCGTCGCACAGGATGGTGGTCGCGCCCGCCCAGAGCGGAAAGATCATGCCGCCGCCGAAGCCGAAGGAGAAGAACAGCTTGCCGGCGCAAAAGACGATGTCATCCTCGCGGATGCCGGCGACGCCGATGCCATAGCGCTGGCAGATCACCACCATGTCGCGATGCACATGCACCACGCCCTTGGCCTTGCCGGTCGAGCCGGAGGAATACAGCCAGAAGCAATCCTCCAGCGGGCCGGTCGGCGCGGGCGCGAACGCCGCCGGTGCGCCGGCCATCGCGGCCACGATCTCGGTGGTGCGCGCCTGCCAGCGCGGCGGCGGGGCAGCGGCGGCGCAGGCGGTAAAAACCGTGTCGGCGAGATCGGGCGAACAGACCACGCCGGCACAGCCGCAATCCTCGATATAATAGCGATAATCCTGTGCGCGCAGCAGCGTGTTAAGCACCACCGGCACGATCCCGGCTTTGACCGCTCCCCAGAAGATATAGAAAAATTCTGGACAATCCTTGACCACCATCACCAGCCGCTCACCCCGACGCAGGCCGCGGGCGGTGAGCACGTGGGCGGCGCGCGCGACATTTTCGGCGAGCACGCGGTAGCTGATATCGCCGGCCAC
>DAHWBL010000216.1 GCA_027323595.1 Acetobacteraceae bacterium
ATCGCGGCGGCGTCGATCGTGGCCAAGCAAATGCGGGATCGGGCGATGGCGAGGCTGGCGGTGCGGTATCCGGCCTATGGCTGGGAGCAGAACGCCGGCTATCCCACACGGGCGCACCAGGCGGCATTGGAATCACATGGCGCGACGGCGCACCACCGGGCCGGGTTCGGTCCGGTGGCGCGGCTGCTCGCGGGGGCCTACCAGGGGCGATAGACCGGGTAGGAGGGGGCGGCGTAATAGACCGGCGGTGGCGCGTAGACGACCGGCGGCGGTGCGTAGACCACCGGCGGCGGCGCGTAATAGCGCGGTGCGAGGGCGGCACCGATGCCAAGGCCGACGACGCCGGCGGCAAGTGCGGCGCCCGGACCCCAGCCGCCATGTTCCCAGCCCTCGTGGCCCCAGCCGCCGCGTCCCCAGCCGCCGCCGTGGCCCCAGCCACCGCGGCCCCAATGGCCGTCGGCGTGGGCCGCCGGAGCGAAGGTGAGCCCGGCCAGCAGCGGCAGGATGAGCGCGACGCGGCCGATCGATCGCGGTGCATGTGTGGTCATGACCAAACCCCGTTCAACGCCGGGGACAATCCCCCGACCAGTTGATAATTAGTGTCAGACGCGACTTTTGCATGGCCCAAAATCGACCGAACAGGGGCAGTTCTGTCAAGTTTTGTCACACGCGACTCCGAGCAAGGTTGACGCGGCAACGCCTCCCCGGTCACGATTCCGCCATAACGACCAGGAACTCGTGTTGGACCATTTCAGCGACCTGCCGCTCGACCAGGTGATGCGCGGTGAGGCCGTGTCGATGCTGCGCATGCTGCCGACGGCCAGCGTGGATTGCGTGTTCGCCGACCCGCCATATAATTTGCAGTTGAGCGGGCAGTTGCGGCGGCCCGATGACAGCGTGGTGGACGGTGTCGATGAGGAGTGGGACCGTTTCGACGATTTCGCCGCCTATGACACGTTCACGCGCGATTGGCTGGGCGAATGCCGCCGGGTGCTGCGCAAGGACGGCACGCTGTGGGTGATCGGCACCTATCACAACATCTACCGCATCGGCTCGATCCTGCAGGATCTGGGCTATTGGATTCTGAACGACGTGGTGTGGCGCAAGTCCAACCCGATGCCGAATTTCCGCGGCAGGCGGTTCACCAACGCGCATGAGACGCTGATCTGGGCGGCGCGCGGGCGCGACAGCCGCTATCGGTTCAACTACCAGTCGATGAAGGCGCTCAACGACGATCTGCAGATGCGCAGCGACTGGCTGCTGCCGCTATGCACCGGGGCGGAGCGGCTGAAGAACGCGCATGGGCTCAAGCTGCATCCCACGCAGAAGCCCGAGGCGCTGCTGCATCGGGTGCTGCTGGCCTCGACCAATCCCGGCGAGGTGGTGCTGGACCCGTTCCTGGGCACCGGCACCACGGCGGCGGTGGCGCGGCGGTTGCAGCGGCATTTCGTCGGCATCGAGCGGCATCCGGCCTATGTCGAGGCGGCGCTGGAGCGCATCCGTGCCACCCAGCCCGTGCCGCTCGAAGGGGCGAGCGGGACGCCCAACAAGCGCGATGCCGCGCGGGTGCCGTTCGGCGCGCTGGTCGAATCCGGCGTCGTGCTGCCTGGCACGCTGGTCTATGACCGCCAGCGGCGGGTGTCGGCGACGGTGGCGGCCGACGGCACGCTGGTGCTGGGCAAGGCGCGCGGGTCGATCCATCAGATCGGCGCGAACGTGCAGAACGCGCCGAGCTGCAACGGCTGGACGTTCTGGCACGTGATGCGCGAGCGCGAGCTGATCGCGATCGATGTGCTGCGCGGGGAGTATCTGGCGCTGCGTGGGTGAGGTTTCGCGCTATAGCGGCCCGATCCGGTCCAGCATGGCGGTGATGTCGTTGCTGAAAGGATGCGCGGCGGCATCGATTTTTTCGAAGCGGCAGCGGCTGTAGCGGGCGCGTTCATCGAACGGCACGGTGGCGTCGATGCCGAGCTTGGCGCGGATGCCGTTGTCGGAGGCGCGCACGTATTCGTGGCCGCGCGCGCCGGGGATGACGAGCAGGTCTTTTGATGCCTCGAAGCGCACGGCGAGCGCGTATTCCACGTCGAGCGGGTCGCGGATGTCGATGTCGTCATCGACCATGATGACCATGTCGAGGTCCTTGAGCGCGCCGAAGGCGGCGAGGATGGCGTTGCGTTGCAGCCCGTCGCTCATCGGTCCGGTCTTGCGCACCTGCACCACCGCGTGGAAACGATGCAGGCCACCGGCGGTCATTTCGGCATCGGTCACCATCGGCACCGCCGCCTGGAGCACGCGCAGCAGGCTGGCTTCGAGCACGTATTTGCGCAGCATGATGGTTTCACGACCGTAACCGTTGATCGCGTGGTAGATCGGCTGGTCACGGTGGGTGACGGCGGTGATCGAGAAGATCGGGGCGGGGCCTTCGGAGGAGAGAAATCCGACGAATTCGCCAAACGGGCCCTCGTCGATCGTTTCGGTGGCGGAGATGGTGCCCTCGAGGATGAATTCTGCGTCGGCCGGCACCAGCAGGTCCTGGGTGATGGCGCGTGCGACGTTGATGGGGCGGCCCGCGAGGCCGCCGGCGACGGCGAGCTCGTCGGCGGATTCGGGCATCTGGCTGCCCATGGTGGCGGCGGTGTAGTGCAGCGCGAGATCGGCGCCGATGCAGATCACCACCGGCAGGTCCTCGCCGCGCGCGCGCGCGCGCTCCCAGGCGAGGCGCAGATGGCGGCCGGAATCGAGCTTGATGGCGCAACGATCGGGGCCGGCCAGCATCAGGCGGTGATAGGAGGCGTTGTAGATGTGCGTGTCGGGGTCACGCGCGAGCACGATGCCGGCGGTGATGTAGCGGCCGGCGTCCGCTGCGGTGTGGGTGAGGGCGGGCAGCATGGCGCGGATATCGAAGCCGGTGCGGTGGATGTGGGTCTGCACGGCGGGGTGGTCGACCAGGTGCGGGGGCAGCGGGCCGGCGATGGCGCGGCCGACGAGGTCGCGCAGCGCGCGGAAATCGACGCCGAAAGCGGCTTCGCAATTCTCCTGTGTGGATAACAGGTTTCCGACCACCGGCACGTCGTGGCCGCGCACGTCGGAAAAATACAGCGCCGGGCCGCCGTCGAGCTGTTTCATCAGGGCGGCGAGTTCGAGGCGTGGGTCGATCGGGTTGGTGAGGTCGCGCAGGCGGCCGGCGGCGGCCATGCGGCGCAGGGCGGTGCGAAAGCGCGTATCGATTTCACCCATATTGCCTGTTCGCGTCGCATCCATTGCCGTCCCCATGTGCGTGATCCGTTCGCCAGACTAGGGGTTGCTGCGTCGCAGGCAAGAGGGGCCGGCAAGGCCGGCGAAAGGGGATTGTGCGCGCCGCCGCCGCCGCCTACCGTTTCGGCGGAATGGTCGTTTGGCACAGGCAGCGGGAGATCGCACCATGATCGGTCGGAACAGGCGGCGTTTCGTGGCGGGGCTGTGCGTGGCGGCGGGCCTGCTCGCGCGACCGGCGGCGGCGGAGGTGGTCAGGATCGGCAACATCCTGTCGCTGACCGGGCCGGGTGCCACGCTGGGGCAGCATATTCTTCAGGCCGAGGAGCTGTACATCAAGCTGCACCAGAAGGACCTGCCGGCCGGCACCACGATCGAGCTGATCACCCGCGATGACGGCTCGAAGGCGGACAACACGCGCCGGCTCGCGCAGGAGCTGGTGGTGCGCGACAAGGTGGCGATGATCGCGGGCATCGTGCTCAGCCCGTCGGGTTTCTCGGTGGCGCCGGTGGCGACCGAGGCGAAGGTGCCGGTGGTGATCATGAACGCGACCACCGGCAGCATCACCCGCGCCTCGCCCTATCTCGTGCGGTTCTCGCACAGCAACTGGCAGATGGCGCACACGCTGGGCGAGTGGGCGGCGCAGAACGGGTTCAAGCGCAGCTACGTGCTGGTGGCCGATTACGCCGCCGGGCTCGACATGCAGGCGGCGTTCAGTGCCGGGTTCAGCGGCAAAGGCGGGCAGATCATCGGCGCGGACCATGCGCCGCTGACCACCACCGATTTTCTTCCGTATATGGAACGTGTGAAGGCGGCAAAGCCTGATTCGCTGTTCATCTTCGGGGTTGCCGGCAACGGCACCGTGGCGATGTGGAAGGCGTATGCGGATGCGGGCCTGAAGTCGCAGGGGGTGGTGGCGCTGGGCAGCGGCGATGTGGTGCCCGAGACCGAGCTGAAGCAGACCGGGCCGGCGGCCGAGGGGATGATCAGCGCGTCGATCTATACCGAGGACCTGCAAACCCCGGCGAACCAGGCCTTCCTTGCGGCGTTTCGGGCGGCCTACGGCAAGGATACCGAGCTGTCGTTCGAATCGGTCGGGGCGTGGGACGGCATGGCGGCGATTTTCGAGGTGGTGCGCAAGCTCGGCGCGAATGCCACCGGGGACGCGGCGATGGAGCTGTTTTCGCATATGCGCCTCGATGGTCCGTCCGGCGAGGTGTCGATCGATCCGCAGACGCGCGACATCGTCCAGCCGGTCTATCTGGGGCGGATCCAGAAGGTGGGCGACGCCTATGTGAACGTGCCGTTCGCGACGATCCCGGCGGTGAAGGACGCCTGGAAGATACTCAATCCGCAATGAGTTCCTGAGCATGGAGCTGCTGAGCGTGGCGACGGGGATCGTTGCCACCGGCACCGCCTATGCGATGGTGCTGTATATCGCCGCGGTCGGGCTGTCGGTGACGATGGGGCTGCTGGGGATCGCCAATCTGGCGCATGGCGCCTTCGCCATGGCGGGCGGCTACGCGATGGTGTGGGGGCTCGATCGGCTCGGGCTGTCGTTCGGCGTCGCGGTGCTGCTGGCCTGCGTGCTGGTG
This sequence comes from Acetobacteraceae bacterium, assembly GCA_027323595.1. Lineage (GTDB taxonomy): Bacteria > Pseudomonadota > Alphaproteobacteria > Acetobacterales > Acetobacteraceae > CAIVDX01. The sequence continues at coordinate 4,848 of DAHWBL010000216.1, forward strand.
GGGGTGGCGAGCGTGGTGATGGAGCGGGTGCTGTATCGCCGCTTCTATGCGCGCTCCGAGCTGGACCAGGTGGTGATGAGCGTCGGGCTGTTGTTCATGTCGGTGGCGGTGGCGCAGTTCCTGTTCGGGCCGTCGCCGCTGTCGGTGCGGCTGCCGGGGCTGCTGACCGGGTCGGTGCCGCTGGTCGGCGATGCGAGCCTGCCGGTCTATCGCGGCTTTCTGATCCTGTTTGGCGGGGCGATTTTTCTGCTGCTGTGGGCGGGGATCGAGCGGACCATGCTGGGCGCGCGCATCCGGGCTGCGGTGGATAACCGCTTCATGGCGCAGGCGGTGGGGGTGAACACCGATCTGCTGTTCGTGACGGTTTTCGCGCTGGGCAGCATGCTGGCGGCGCTGGGCGGCGCGCTGGGCGCGGACATGATGGCGCTGACGCCGGATTATGCGTTGGCGCATCTGGTGTATTTCATGATCGTGGTGGCCGTCGGCGGGCTTGGCTCGGTGCGCGGGCCGTTCGTCGCCGCGCTGCTGCTGGGGATCGGCGACACCGCGTGCAAGATTCTGGCGCCGCAGGCGGGGGCGTTTTTTGTCTATGTGGCGTTGTTCGTGCTGTTGCTGGCGCGCCCGCGCGGGCTGTTCGGGCGGACCGCGTGAGCGCGCGCGCGGCCGCGGTCGGGGTGCTGATGCGGCGGCGGTCCTGGCGCTGGGTGGAGGCGCTGCCGTGGGTTGCCGCGATCGCCGGATTTTTTCTGCTGCCGAATTATCTTCAGCTCGGCACGCAGATTCTGGTGATGATCCTGTTCGCGCTGTCGCTGGATCTGTTGCTTGGCTACACCGGCATCGTGACGCTGGGGCATGCGGCGTTCTTCGGGCTTGGCGCCTACACCGCCGGGCTGCTGGCGACCGGGGGCTGGCATGAGCCGCTGAGCGGGCTGGTGGCGGCGGCGGCGGTTGCCGCGGCGCTTGGGCTGGTGGCCGGGTTTGTGATCCTGCGCACCAGCGGGCTCGCGCTGCTGATGCTGGGCATGGCGATCACGCTGTTGCTGTATGAGGTGGCGAACAATCTGAACGGCCTGACCGGCGGGGCGGACGGGCTGTCGGGGGTGGAGATCGCGCCGCTGCTGGGTCGGTTCGGGTTCGATATGTATGGGCGGACCAGCTATCTGTATGCGCTGGCGGTGTTGTTCGTGGCGTTTTTGCTGGTGCGCGCGATCGTGTGGGCGCCGTTCGGGCGCAGTCTGGTGGGAATTCGGCAGAACCCGGCGCGGATGCAGGCGATGGGGGTGTCGGTGTTCGCGCGGCGGCTGGCGGTGTTCGTGCTGAGCGCGGGGTTGGCCGGGCTCGCCGGGGCGGTGTCGGCGCAGACCAGCCAGTTCGCCTCGCTCGACAATCTGAGTTTTGATCTGTCCGGCACGGTGCTGCTGATGCTGGTGCTGGGTGGGCCGGGGCGGCTGTATGGCGGCTTCATCGGCGCCAGTGTGCTGATGATCGCGCAGGATGGGCTGGCCAAGGAGAATCCGGTTTTCTGGCTGTTCTGGCTTGGGCTTTTCGTGATCCTTCTGGTCGTGTTCGTGCCTGGCGGGCTGCTGGGGCTGCGCGCCAGGCTGGGTCTGGGCGGGCGGGATGGATGATCTGGTGCTGGCGGCGCGTGGGCTGCATCGCTCGTTCGGCTCGCTGGAGGTGGCGTGCGACATCAATTTCGCGCTGGCCGCGGGCGCGCGCCATGCGCTGATCGGGCCGAACGGGGCGGGCAAGAGCACGCTGGTCAATCTGCTGACCGGGGCGTTGCGGCCGAGCGCGGGCAGCATCTGGCTCGACGGCGTGGACGTCACCGGGCTTGCGGTGCACCAGCGGGTGCGCCGTGGGCTGGCGCGGACCTTTCAGATCAACACGCTGCTGCGTGAGATGAGCGTGCTGGAGGGGGTGCAGCTTGCCGTGCTGGAGCGTGGCGGGCAGGGGCGGGCGCTGCTTGGCGGCCGGGCGGGCCAGCGGCGCGCGGCCGAGGAGGGGTTTGATCTGCTGGAGCAGTTGGGGCTCGCTGGCGACGCGTCGGCCATCGTCGGTGCGCTCGCCTATGGGCGGCAGCGGCTGGTGGAGGTGGCGATGGCGCTGGCGCTGCGGCCGCGGGTGCTGCTGCTCGACGAGCCGGCCGCGGGGGTGCCGCCGGCGGACAGCCATCTGATGCTGGAGGTGATCGCGCGATTGCCGGCCGGGATCGCGGTGCTGATCATCGAGCATGACATGAAACTGGTGTTCCGCTTCGCCGAGCGGATCAGCGTGCTGGTTGCCGGGCGCATCCTGACCGAGGGCAGCCCGGCCGAGATCGCCGCCGACCCGCGGGTGCGCGAGGTGTATCTGGGGGGGCGGGCGCATGGATGAGGGTCTGGCGCTGCGCTGCGAGGGGCTGTGCGCGGGCTGGGGCGAGACGCAGGTGGTGTCGGGCGTGGATCTGCGTCTGCCGGCCGGCGAGGTGCTGGTGGTGCTGGGGCGCAACGGGGTGGGCAAGAGCACGCTGCTGTCGTGCATCATGGGGCGGGCGGCGCGGCATGCCGGCACGCTGGAGGTGGCCGGGCGGTCGGTGGTGGGGCTGGCGCCGTTCGCGCGGGCGCGGCTGGGCGTGGGCTACGTGCCGCAGGAGCGGGAGATTTTCCCCTCGCTGAGCGTGCGTGAGAACCTGCTGGTGGCGGCTCGGCCGCAGCCTGGCGGGTGGACGCTGGAGCAGGTGCTGGAGCTGTTTCCCCGGCTTGGCGAGCGGCTGCGCAATGGCGGCAACCAGTTGTCCGGTGGCGAGCAGCAGATGCTGGCGATGGGCCGGGCGCTGATGGGCAACCCGAGGCTGCTGCTGCTGGACGAGCCGATGGAGGGGCTGGCGCCGGTGATCGTGGAGATGCTGGTCGGGGTGCTGCGGCGGTTGCGCGCGCAGGCCGGGCTGTCGATTCTGCTGGTGGAGCAGCATATCGGGCTGGCGCTGGAGTTTTCCGATCGGGTGGTGGTGCTGGACCGTGGCCAGGTGGCCTATGATAACCAGGACGGGCTGGTGCCGCCGGACCGGGCGCGGATCGAGGCGCTGGCGGGGGTTTCGGGCGAGGGGTAGGCGATGAAGATCGAGCTGGTGATCGAGCAGCGGCGGCGCGGCCTGGGCGGCGGCATGGAGGTTGGGCGGGTGCTGCCATATGCGAAGCGGCGCATGGTCGGGCCGTTCGTGTTTTTCGATCACATGGGGCCGATCGAGCTGGCGGCGGGGGTGGATCGCGGCGGCGATGTGCGCCCGCATCCGCATATCGGGCTGTCCACCGTCACCTATCTGTTTTCCGGCGAGATGATGCATCGCGACAGTGTCGGCACCGAGCTGGCGGTGCGGCCGCGGGAGGTGAACTGGATGACCGCGGGGCGCGGCATCACCCACAGCGAGCGCTTCGAGAAGGCGCGGGCGGTGGGCGACCGGCTGCATGGCATCCAGGCCTGGGTGGCGCTGCCGACGGCCGATGAGGAGACCGATCCGGCGTTTTCGCACCACCAGGGCGCCGACCTGCCGCATTGGAGCGATGGCGGGGTGGATGGCATCCTGATCGCCGGCAGCGCCTATGGGCTGAGTGCCGCGGTGCGCACGCATTCGCCGCTGTTCTATGCGCATCTGGATATCGCGGCCGGGGCGAGTGCGGAGATTCCGTCCGGGCACGCCGAGCGCGCGATCTATGTGGCGACCGGCGCGGTGGAGCTGGACGGCGCGCGGTTCGAGGCGGGCCGGATGCTGGTGCTGGGGGCGGATGCCTCGGCGGTGCGGGCGGTGGAGCGGTCGGTGGTGATGGTGCTGGGCGGCGCGCCGGTGGGCGAGCGGTTCCTGTATTGGAATTTCGTCTCGTCATCGAAGGAGCGGCTGGCGCAGGCGGCGGCGGACTGGCGGGCCGGGCGGATGAAGCTGCCGGATGCGGACGACCAGGAATTCATCCCGCTACCCGACGATGGCGAGCCGCGCAACGCCTGATCCGGGCCGATGGAGCGGGGGAAAGGCTGGCTCCCGGAGTAGGACTCGAACCTACGACCGAGCGATTAACAGTCGCTTGCTCTACCAACTGAGCTATCCGGGACCAGCGGGGGGTCCGTATAGCCAGTGCGTGCCCGGCTGCCAAGTGGGCGGCGGACAGTGGGTGGCGGGCGGACTTTCCCATCCCGGCGCGGTTTGGTAAGCAGCGCTTCCTGCACCGCGGGCGTGGCGGAATTGGCAGACGCGCCGGACTCAAAATCCGGTTCTGGTGACAGAGTGTCGGTTCGACCCCGACCGCCCGCACCAGATGTGGCGCGCCACATCTGGGATTGTGATCGCTGCGCGATGAGTCGGCGCCGGCCCTCACCCCCACCCGACCTCCCATTGAGCATATTGTCGTGGGCGGTCGGGTGGAGGTGAGGACCGGCGCGCATCACGCCTCAGGCGTGCATGCCGGCGGCCCAGCCGCTGGACCAGGCCCATTGGAAATTATGGCCGCCGAGCCAGCCGGTGACATCCATCGCCTCGCCGATCACGAACAGGCCCGGCACGTCGCGCGCCATCATGCTGCGCGAGGACAGGTCGCGGGTGTCCACCCCGCCGCGGGTGACCTCGGCCTTGGCGAAGCCCTCGGTGCCGGCGGGGGTGGGGGTCCAGCGGTTCAGCCGGGCACCCAGGGCGCGCAGGGAGCGGTCGGGCAGGTCGGCGAGGCGCGCGGTCCCATTGGGCGGTGGGGCGAGCGCCTGGGCGAGGCGGGCGGGCAGCAGCTCGGCGAGGCTGGTGGCGAGCTGGGCGCGCGGGCGGGCGCGCTTGCGGGCGAGCAGCAGGGCGGTGGCGTCCTGGCCGGGCAGCAGGTCGAGGGTGATCGGGCCGGCGCGCCAGGCGGTGGAGAGTTGCAGGATCGCCGGGCCGGACAGGCCGCGATGGGTGAACAGCATGGCGTCGGCGAAGCTGGTGCGCCCCAGGCTCGCGGTGCAGGGCAGCGACACGCCGGCGAGCGGGCGGGCGAGCTCCAGATCGGCGCCGGCCAGGGTGAGCGGCACCAGCGCGGGGGCGATGTCGGTGAGGCGCAGGCCGAAGCGGCGGGCCCAGTCATGGGCGAAGCCGGTGGCGCCGAGCTTGGGGATGGACAGCCCGCCGGTGGCGAGCACGACGGACTCGGCGGTGAGCGGGCCGTGGCTGGTGCTGACGATGAAGCGGTCGGGGCGGGCAATGTCGCTGACCTGGTGGCCGAAGGCGCATTGCACGCCCGCGGTGGCACATTCGGCGCGCAGCATGGCCAGAATGGCGCGGGCCGGGCCGTCGCAGAACAGCTGGCCGGCGGCTTTTTCGTGGTAGGCGATGGCGTGGGCGCGGACCATGGCGAGGAAATCCTCGGGGCCGAATCGGTCCAGCGCGGAGCGGCAGAAGGCGGGGTTGTCGGAGAAGAAATTCGCCGGGCGGCTGCCCAGGTTGGTGAAGTTGCAGCGCCCGCCGCCGGAAATCAGGATTTTGGCGCCCGGCTCGGCGGCGTGGTCGAGCAGCAGGACGCGGCGGCCGCGGCGGCCGGCGGCGATGGCGCACATGAGCCCGGCGGCGCCGGCACCGATGATGATGACGTCATGGTTTGTCATGGGGTGGCTACATAGCCCGAAAGCCCGCCAGGTCCGAGCGGCGCGCGGGCGGCTTGGTGGTGGGAGGGGAGGGGGCGCGGGACGACAAAAAATGACCTCTTCGCAGGTGCACAAATTACCTTCCGGAGAATCGGTTCGGTTGCGTGATTGATTCAAGGCTACCTTGCAACATATTGATATAAATAGGAATAGTTTGGTTTATTGTGCTTGGACAATCGCTTGATTCAAAGAAACATCAATGCTTGCAATATAGTGGGTGGAGCGATATTAGCTGTGAAGGCTCAACAAACGGGCGGCGATCCTGCTTTCTGGGAACAGTCATGACATTGGGTGACAATTCGATACGGAAGTACAATGGCCTGATTCGCGGACGAATCTGCCCTTTGCAAAATAAGGAAATTACCGACTCCGGATTGTGTTGGTGCGGTGATATCGATTGATTCAGTTGGCCTGATATTTTCTGGGTGGCAATGATGTTGGTTCTTCGCACGGGTACTCTTCCATTCAGCAGAACGCCGAATGAGTTCGATGATATGGGCCGCGAAGGCTTCCGTATGGAGCAAGTGAATCTTGGCCGTGAGGCGCTCGAATTACTGCGTTTATATGACTACGATGTCATCATGGCGGATGCGCGGCTGAGCGACATGGCCAGCGGTGAGTTTTTGCGCCAGGTGCGGATGAGCGGGGCGAGCGTGCCGGTGCTGATGCTGCTGGACGATGCGAGCCGCAATCTGAAGGTGCTGCTGCTCGACCAGGGCGCGGATGACGTGGTGGTGACGCCGTGCGAGCCCGACGAGGTGTTCGCCCGTTTGCGCGCGATCGTGCGTCGCAGTGTGGGGCATGCCAGTTCGGTGTTGCGGATGGGCCCGGTGGAGCTGTGTCTGCGCCGGCGCGAGCTGAGCGTGCATGGACGGATGATGCCGCTGTCCGGGCTTGAATATTCCTTGACCGAAATGTTGTTCCTCAAGCAGGGCACGGTGGTGACCCGCGCGGCGATTCTGCATCATCTGCACGGGGCGGATGGCGAGGCGGATGCGAAGGCGGTGGACGTGCTGGTCTGCCGGCTGCGCAAGAAATTGGCCAAGGCGGGCGTGGGTGAGCTGATCGAAACCCGTGTTGGCGGCTACATATTGTCCGAGACCACGCGGGCGTCGCGTCAGCCGGCGGCGGCGCGTGCCGGCGAGTTCGGGCTTGGACTTGGCCAGGAACCGGCCTTTGCCTGAAGCTGCCGCCGCCGGCCGGCAGCGGCGCGGCGGGACCTGGTGCGCGGGGGCGATGCTGGTCGTCGCTCTCCTCGGCGGGGTGGGTGGTGCGCGGGCGGCGGGATTTTGGGATGCCGCGCCGGATGGTGCCTCACGGTTCGTGCAGGCTCCGCAAGTGGCGGCTTCAGGACAGCGTCTGTCGGAATGTGAGCGCGCCGGGGTTGCCGCCGAGCAGGCGACCGGGTTGCCCGCGGGGCTTCTGCTGGCGATCGGGCGGGTGGAGAGCGGGCGGTGGGACGCGGTGCTTGGCCGCGTGATCCCGTGGCCCTGGAGCATCGATGCGGCCGGGCAGCCGCATCTGTTCGACAGCAAGGATGCGGCGATGGACGGCGCGCGGGGGCTGCATGCGGCGGCCGGGCGCAATCTGGACATTGGCTGTTTTCAGATCAGCATGCTGCATCATCCCGACGCCTTCGCCGATCTGGATGAGGCGTTCGATCCGGCCGCCAACGCCGCCTATGCCGCGCGGTTCCTGATGTCGTTGCGCCAACGGCTGGGCAGTTGGGAGGCGGCGGTGATGGCGTATCATTCCGCGGTGCCCGAGCTTGGGATTCCGTATCGCGAGCGGGTGTTCGCGCAATGGAACGCGCGGCCGGCGGTGATCGCCGAGGCCGCGCCCGAGCCGGCGCCGGCCGGACCGAAGCGCGATCCCTATGTGATGCTGTCGGGCGGGCCGACAGGGGTGGCGGTGTGGACTCCCTCGCCGCTCGGTCGTGCGCCATCGCTGGTGGCGATGCCGATGGTGCAGTCCGGCCCGGTCATGGCGGCGCGGGAACCGTAACGAAATCCGCCGGCAGCAGGTCGGCGCGGACATGCACGATCGCGGTTTTGTCGGCGTAGAAGCGGCGCCAGTTTGGCAGGCTGTCGAGCATGTCGTTGGCCGGGCTCTGGGTGGCCAGGATTGTCCAGCCGAAATGATATTGCGCGGCGAGTTTGGCGAAGGCGGCGCGGTTTGGCCGGAGGGCGGCGCGGTCGGCGGTGAGGAAATCATCGCCATACATGTCGGCGCGGCCATCGACGAACGGTGGCACGCCCTCGAAGATCAGATAGCCGCCGAAAATATACTGGTTCAGCACCGGGGTGGCGCGGATGGCGGCGGGCACCGCGGCCAGCGCGGCGACGGGGGTGGCGAGATCCTCGCCGCGCGCCAGCGGATGTTGGAAGCGCACGAAGGTCATCAGCAGCAATAACGGAAGGCCAACGAACGCCCAGGGCAGCAAGGTCGCGGCGCGGCGGCCGGTGCGGGTGGCGACGGCGCCAAGTTGCTGGGCCAGCGGTTCGGCGAGGACCAGCGTGCCGACGATGCCGACGAGCAACTGGTGGCGTGCGTGCTGAAGCGCGAGATGCAGCAGGCCGAGCGCGATCAGCAGCCGGATGAGCGGCAGGCGCACCCCGCGCGACAGACCGATATAGAGCAGCAGCATCAGCACCAGCTCGATCGGCGGCAGGCCCTGGAAATTGGGCGGCTGCCACTCGCTGATGTTGGCCAGCTCCTTGAGGCGCATCAATTGCAGCGGGAACACCAGACCGGTGACACCGTGCGGGGTGATTGTGGCGAAGACGATGGCGGCGAGGATGAAGATGGCCCAGCGCGCGGCGGCGGTGCGCCAGGTCGGACCGGCGGCGATCGCGGCCTCAAGCGCGAGCGGAGCGGCGAGCGCGATGCCGAAGATGAAGCTGCCGTGCAGATTAGCCCAAAGAGGCATCAGCGCCAGCAGCCAGGGACTCGGGGCGTGTCCGCGCGCGCGCGCGACCAGCAGGCCGGCGGTCCAGAGTTCGAGCACCGGCAGGGCGAGGATATGCGGACGGGCGAGCAGACTTGGGCCGATGCAGGCGGCGGCGAGCAGGGTGAGCAGGATGGTGCCGGGCTGATTCATCCACCTTCCGAGATGATGCGCGAGCAGACCGAGGGTGAGCGCGAGGGTGGTGGCGAACAGCATGACGATGCCGTTCCAGCCGGCGAGGCGCCAGGCCAGCGCCATGAGGATTTCGGACAGCCATTCATGCGCGACCCAGGGGTGGCCGGCAAAGCTGTAGGAAAACACGTCGTTCGCGGGAACCTGCCGATGATCCAGCATCCAGCCGCCGACGGTGATGTGCCAATAGGTGTCGCCGTCATGGAACAGCGTGGTGGGATCCAGGATGATGGCGTAGCCGGCGAGGGCGGCGAGCAGTGGCACGAGCGCGCCGGAGGCGGCGGCGTTTTTGCAAAGTGCGGTCAGGGTGCGCATGCGGCGAGGTTACATGGTTCGTCGCGCGCGGCAAATTGATGCGGATTGGCGCGA
>DAHWBL010000226.1 GCA_027323595.1 Acetobacteraceae bacterium
CTGGCCGCGGTCGGGCTGGCCGGCGGGGCGCTGGCGCGGCACTGGCGGGCCGGGCTGGCCAGCCTCACCCCCTGGATTCTGGGCGCCAACGCGGCCCTGCTCGCGCTGCTGGGGGTGCAGGCGCTGGCGCCCTGAGCGCGCGCGACGGCCCGACGCATCGCCGCCTCGGGCCGGACGGTTTGCACGGCATGTGCTTTGCCTTAATGACACAGGGCGCCGCGCGCGGCGTCGTGAGGGTACGCAAAGCGAACAGGAGTTGCCATGCAACGCAGGGAATTCGTCGCCGCCGCCGCCGGGCTGATCGCAGCCCCTCTCGTCGCACGCGCCGCCGGCACGCAGCCGGTGAAGTTCGTCGTCGATTTCGCCTATCAGGGCAATCACGCGATCTGGGGGCTGGGCCTGGCGCGTGGCGTGTTCACCGCCGGCGGGCTCGATGTGCACATGGATCGCGGCTACGGCTCGGGCGACACCATCACCAAGGTTGCCGCCGGTGCCTACGATATCGGTTTTGCCGATATCAACGCCGCGGTGAAGTTCAACGCGGTCAATCCCGACAAGCGGGTGATCGGCGTGCTGCAGGGCTTCGACCGCTCGCTGTCGGCCATCATCGCGCTGAAGAAATCGGGCATCACGAGGCCCGCCGACCTCGCCGGGCGCACGCTCGGCGCGCCGGAGGCCGACGCCAGCCGGCTGCTGTTCCCGGCCTTCGCGCGGACCAATCATTTCGATGCCGACAAGGTCACCTGGCGCAACATCGCGCCCAATCTGCGCGAGACCATCCTGGTGCAGGGCCAGGTCGATGCGATCAGCGGCTTCAGCTCCACCTCGCTGTTCAATCTGCTGGCCATCGGCGTGCCGCGCGACCAGATCGTGATGCTGCAATATCCCGATTACGGGCTCGACCTGTACGGCAACGCGGTCATCGTGCGCGAGGACATGCTGGAAAAGAACCCCGCCATGATCGCGGCTTTCGTCAAGGCGACCATCGCCAGCACCAACCTGCTGCTGGCCGACCCGGCGGCGGGCATGGCGGCGATGAAGGCGCGCGATCCGCTGTTCGACATCGCGCTCGAATCCGCGCGCTGGGATTTCGTGCGCGACAACGCCTACCTGACCCCGGCGGTGAAAAAGGAGGGCTTCGGCTATGTCGATCCGCAGCGCATGGAACTGACCATCCGCGCCAATGCCGAGGCCTATGGCATCGACAGCCCGCCGCGGCTCAACCAGCTCTACACCACGCGGTTTTTACCGCCACGGACCGAACGGATGCCGGTTTGAGCCAGACCATGCAAGCAAATTCCGTGGCCGACACGCCCGACATGATGGTCGAGATCGACGACGTGCAACTGACCTATCCGGGCGGCACGCTGGCGGTCGAGCATCTGGACATGCGGGTCCAGCGCGGCCAGTTCATCGCCGTCGTCGGCCCCTCGGGCTGCGGCAAATCCTCGCTGATGAAGCTCGCCTCGGGGCTGGTGCTGCCCAGCCACGGCGGCATCAAGGTGGCCGGCCAGAAGGTGCGTGGGCCGGTGAAGATCGTCGGCATGGCGTTCCAGAACCCCACCCTGCTGCCCTGGCGCACCACGCTCGACAATCTGCTGCTGCCGCTCGAAATCGTGCAGCCCTATCGCGGCCGGTTTCGCGCCGAGAAGCGGCAGTTCGAGGCGGATGTGCGCGCGCTGCTGGCAACCGTGGGGCTCGATGGTTTCGCCGAGCGCTTTCCCTGGCAGCTCTCCGGCGGCATGCAGCAGCGCGCCAGCCTGTGCCGCGCGCTGATCCACCAGCCGCAACTGCTGATGCTGGACGAGCCGTTCGGCGCGCTCGATGCCTTCACCCGCGAGGAATTATGGGACGTGCTGCAGGACATCTGGATGCAGCGCGGCTTTACCACCGTGCTGGTCACCCATGATCTGCGCGAGGCGGTCTATCTGGCGGACCGGGTGCTGGTGATGTCGGCCCGGCCGGGGCGCATCATCGCCGACCACGTCGTCGATCTACCGCGCCCGCGCAATCTGGACACCTCGTTCCTGCCGCATTTCACCGACCTCGTGCATGAGCTGCGCGACCTGATCCGCGCCGAACGGGCGGGCGCGTGATGAACCGCCGCCGGCTGGGCCAGGCGATGCCCTATCTGACCGTGATCGGGCTGCTGATCGTGTGGGAACTCGTCTGCATCGTGCTCGATATTCCCGAATTCATCCTGCCCCGGCCAAGCCGGGTGGCGGTGGTGCTGGTGCAGGATTTCGGCGCGATCTGGTTTCACGCGCAGCACACGCTCTACACCACCATCGTGGGCTTCGCGATCGCGGTGGGCTTCGGCATGGCGCTGGGCGTGCTGGTGGGTTCCTCGCAGCTCGCCTATCAGGGGCTGTATCCGGTGCTGGTCGGCTTCAATTCGGTGCCCAAGGTGGCGGTGGTGCCGCTGCTGGTGGTGTGGTTCGGCATCGGCACCGTGCCGGCGGTGATCACCGCGTTCCTGCTCAGCTTCTTTCCGGTGGCGGTCAATGTCGCGACCGGCCTTGCCACGCTGGAGCCCGAGCTGGCCGACGTGCTGCGCGCGCTGGGCGCGAGCAAGCTCGACATCATCCGCAAGGTCGGGCTGCCGCGCTCGCTGCCGTATTTTTTCGCCTCGCTGAAGGTGGCGATCACGCTGGCCTTCGTCGGCTCGGTGATCGCCGAAACCCTGGCATCGGACCAGGGCATCGGCACGCTGGTCGAGCAGGCCTCGGCGAATTTTAAGGTGCCGCTGGTGTTCGCCGGGCTGGTGGTGGTGGCGGCTTTGGGAATCGCGATGTATGCATTGTTCGCCGTGATCGAGCGCAAGACCACCCGATGGGCGATCCGGGCGGTGGATGTGCCGATCGGCGGCTGACATGCCCTCGGCCCGGCGGCCCGCCGCCCGGCCCAAAATGTGAGGAACTGCCGTGCACAGGAACATCCTACTCGCCAGCGCGCTCGGCGCCGCGCTCGGCCTGACCGTGCTGTCACCCGCGGCGATGGCCGTCTCCGAGGAAATCAGCGGCCAGATCAAGGTGGACGCCAGCAAGGACAAGAGCCAGGCGGACCTCGCCAGGCAACTGGAGGCCAGCGGCTACACCGACGTGCGCCTCAGCCCGGTGCATCCCAGCGACGTCGATCCCCGCCCCGATCTCGAGGACACCGGGATCAACGACACCCGCGCGCTCAATTCCGCCAAATCGCGCGTGCACATGGGCTGGAACGGCACGGCCGTGCGCGACGGCAAGCGCGTCAGCATCATCGTCACCAAACTGCGCGACGAGATGGAGGACTGATCCGGCGCACCCTCAGGGGCCGATATCCTGGGGGTGCCCCTCGGCGCGTGGCGCCGGCCCGACGCCGCGGCGAACCCCGCGCGCGGTAGACAGCCCACGGCCGGATTTTTATTTCATATATAAAATCATACGCGGCAAATAAAAATTCGCGCCTGGAGATTGGCGCGAACTATTTCCGCCAGAGAAGTCCAATCAATTTTTTATGACCGCTGTATTCATGTAACGCGATGTTTCGGTCATCCGATCCGGACATGGCTGCCAACTTCCCGTGCATCGCTCGACTGCTTGAACGAATGCTGCACTGCGCCATTTTGTTGAACGCGGTCGCGACGCCAAAGCAGGATGCCTTCTGACCAACGAAGGCGGCCTGCCCTGGCTCCTTGTTTGATCGCGTGATCCCGTCCTGGGCGCGAGTCCACCCTGGGTCGTCACGCGCTCGGATTTGGCACCGCGACCGCTTTCTCCAACATGAGGGTATATGATGTTCAAGAACCTGATTCTGGCCACCGCGCTCGCCGCCACCCTTGGCGCGCCCGCCTATGCCGCCGCTCCGCAACAGATCGATGGCTCGGTCACCCTGCGGATCGGGCATCCGACCAGCCAGGCCGAACTGGCGCGGCAGCTCAGCCAGAGCGGCTACAGCGACATTCGCCTCACCCAGGCGCGGCCGACGCAGATCGACCCGCGCCCCGACATCGACGATGCCAGGACCGGGCGGGCCCTCGATGCCGACGCGACCCCGGTTCATCTGGGCTGGAACGGCACGGCGGTGCATGAGGGCAAGCGGGTGAGCATCCTGGTTGCCCCCGATCGCGCCTGATCACGGCCGCCCCGCGCGCGGGGCGGGCGAACGACACGGGCCAGGCGGACGCCTGGCCCGTGTTTTTTGACCTGACCCGTGTTTTTATCGGATCACTGCCCCTCGGCGCTGCCGCCGAGGCGATGGTAGGAGCGGCCGAAATAGATCAGCCCCTGGTCGGCCTCGCCGAGCACGATCTCCTGCACCTCGCAGAAAAACACCGTGTGCGTGCCGACCTCGACGCATTGGCTGATGGTGCAATCGAACGCCACCGACGCATCCGCCAGGATCGGCGCGCCGGTCGCCCCCTTGCGCCATTGCGCGGCGGCGAAGCGGCCGACGATATCGACGCCGGTGCGCCCGGCGAACACGCCCGACAGCTCCTCATGCCCATGGCCCAGCGTGTTGACGCAGACCACGCCGTTCTTCTTGAAGCTGGCGTTGTTCTCGCTGGCGCGGTTGAGGCACAGCAGCAGCGTGGGCGGGTCGTCGGTGACCGAGCAGACCGCCGAGGCGGTGCAGCCGGCGCGCCCGGCCGGGCCGTCCGAGGTGATCACATTGACCGCGGCACCCAGGCGCGCCATCGCGTCGCGAAAAATCTGCCGGGCCACGGCCATCGTCTGTCCCCTCGATCGGTGTTGCCCACACTCTATGGGACCAAGTGGGAAGCTGCAAAGCCCGCCCACGTTCGGTCGGTCATCAGGCGCTATTGCGCCTGCGCCGAAGCCTCCGAGCGCGTCGCGCCGACCCGCGCGGCCAGGGCCGCGGCCATGAAGCCGTCCAGATCGCCATCGAGCACGGCGGACGGGTTGGAGGTCTCAAAGCTGGTGCGCAGATCCTTCACCAGCTGATACGGCGCCAGCACGTAGCTGCGGATCTGGTGGCCCCAGCCGATGTCGGTCTTGGCGCTTTCGGTGGCGGCCGACGCTGCCTCGCGTTTCTGCAGCTCCAGCTCATAGAGCTTGGCCTTGAGCATCTGCATCGCGGTGGCGCGGTTGCGGTGCTGGCTGCGGTCGGTCTGGCAGGCGACGACGATGCCGGTGGGGATGTGGGTGAAGCGGATCGCCGATTCGGTCTTGTTGACATGCTGCCCGCCCGCGCCCGAGGCGCGGTAGGTATCCACCTTGATGTCGGATTCGTTGACCTCGATCTCGATCTTGTCGTCGATCACCGGATAGACCCAGACCGAGGCGAAGCTGGTCTGCCGCCGCGCGTTGGCGTCGAACGGGCTGATCCGCACCAGCCGGTGCACGCCCGCCTCGGTCTTGAGCCAGCCATAGGCGTTGTCGCCGGTGACCTGCAGGGT
>DAHWBL010000244.1 GCA_027323595.1 Acetobacteraceae bacterium
CGCCACCGCCAGCGCCGCGACCCCGGCCGCCAAGGTTGCGGCCGAAGCCGGCTCGGGCACGTTCGCGGTGTCGAGCGACCACACCGCATAGGCGGCGTTGGCGCTACGCGCCGCCAACGAGGCGGAGAGGTTCCCGGCAAAGACCGTGCCGTTGCGGAAATCGAATTCAGATACCGAGACGACGGTGGACGTCACGTTAAACGGCGTCAAGATAAAGGATTGCAGGTTACCGGCCACAGGGAGGCCGATCTGCGAAGCGTTCTGGAAGGCAGCAACACCGATTTCGGTGAGCAGCGCATTCGCCGCGGCGGTGGCATCCGCGCTGGTGACGAACGCAAAGGTACTCGCGGCGCAGTTACTGAAGACCGCGCTGCAGCTCGAGGTCTCGAACAGCACGTTATAAAGCTGGCTGTTGACGCTGACCCCGCTCGCCCCGAGCAGTTCCTGGGGGTTGGACGTGGAATATTGCAGCACCGGCGCGGCGAGCGCGCCCTGGGCGCCCAGCAGCAGGGCCGCTGCCGACAACGTCTTGCACAGATGATGATTGGCCACGCCCGTCCCCCGAACTGTTGCCGATTAACAAAAAATCTGGTGCCACAATGGCCAAGTCATTGCAAGCGCTTCATTATTGAAAAGATTTTTACCCTCGGGCGCGCGCCCCGCCAACCGTCACCCCATCGCCAGCGCCGGCCGCACCACCGCCCCGTCCGGCCCGACCACCGCGACGCGGATCGGCACGCCGGCGCGCACGCTTTGCGACACCGTGCAGAAATCCTCTAACTGCGCGAGCGCGCGCTCCAGATGCGCGAGCCCGGCCGGCGCCACCCCCAGCGCCAGCGTCACCTCGATGCCGAGCACCCGCAGCCGGTTCTTCTCGTTGCGCCCGATCTCGCACGTCGCCGTCGCGGTCATCGGCCCAGGGTCCTCGCGGAACTTGTTGCAAGCGAACACCAGGCTCGCCGACAGGCAGTTCGCCACGGCGGCTCCCAGCAACTGCGACGGCGAGGGGCCGGCGGTCTCACCGAGCGGCGCTGGTTCATCGGCGACCATCGCATCGATGGTTGGTCCGAAATCGACGAGGAACCGATACCGGTCCTGGCGTGTGATCGAGACGCTTACCTGATCGCTCATGGTTTTCTCCTTTGATCACGGCCAGGGCTCTGCCCTGGACCCGCTGAGGCAGGGAGGCCCCAGACCCCTGTAGCTTAAAACCCTTCGGGCGGGAGCATCCTGCCTTCACACACCGGGCTTGAAAAAAATCGATATCGTAATGAATGAGGAGAATTGTGGGCGCGAAGGCGGGATGCTCCCGCCCTACACGCCACCGGGCTTGAGTTCTGGGGTCCGGGGCGGGGCAGCGCCCTGCCTGAATCCCCCACCCTGTCGCCGCCGCCGTTCCCCCACTATACTGCCCCAAACAACCCCCGGGAGAACGCGCCATGGCACCCGATTCCGCCAGCCACACGCTGGGACTCGCCGAACCGCCCACCCAGTCCGGCTTCGGCAATGAGTTCGCCACCGAGGCGCGTGCGGGGGCCTTGCCGGTCGGGCGCAACTCGCCGCAGCGCGCGCCGCTGGGGCTGTATGCCGAGCAGCTTTCGGGCACGCCCTTCACCGCCCCGCGCGCGGAGATGCGCCGGTCGTGGCTGTATCGGATCCGGCCCTCCGCCGGCCATCCGGCATGGAGCCAGGTGGCGTCGGGTAATTTTCTCACCGGCCCGTTCGCCGCCTCGGCCAGCCCCAACCGGCTGCGCTGGGACCCGCTGGCGATCCCTGACGCGCCCACCGATTTTCTCGCCGGCATCACCACCATGGCCGGAGCCGGTGGTGCCGAGGATGGCGGCATCGCTGCCCTTGTCTACACCGCCAACCGCTCGATGGAGCGCATCTTCTGCAACGCCGACGCCGAGATGCTGATCGTCCCGCAGCTCGGTCGGCTGCGGCTGGTGACCGAACTTGGCATATTGCACCTGCATCCGCGCGAAATCGCGGTGATCCCGCGCGGGGTGCGCCTGCGCGTCGAGCTGCTGGATGAGGCGGCGCGCGGCTACATCGCGGAGAATTTCGGCGCCGTGCTGCGCCTGCCCGAGCTTGGCCCGCTCGGCTCCAACGGTCTGGCCAACCCGCGCGACTTCCTCGCGCCGGTCGCCAGCTTCGAGGACATCGACGCGCCCACCACCATCATCCAGAAATATTGCGGCACCATGTGGCAGACCGTGATGGACCACTCGCCGCTCGACGTGGTCGCCTGGCACGGCAACTACACGCCGTATAAATACGATCTCGCGCGGTTCAACGTCATCGGCTCGATCAGCTTCGACCACCCTGATCCGTCGATTTTCACCGTGCTCACCTCGCCAACCTCCACGCCGGGCACGGCGAACCTTGATTTCGTCATCTTCCCGCCGCGCTGGATGGTCGCCGAGGACACTTTCCGGCCGCCGTGGTTCCATCGCAACATCATGAACGAGTTCATGGGGCTGATCGAAGGCCAGTATGACGCCAAGGCGGACGGGTTCAGCCCTGGCGGCATCAGCCTGCATACGCGCTTTTCCGCGCACGGCCCCGATGTCGCGAGCTTCGAGGCCGCCTCGGTCGCGACGCTCGCGCCTCACAAGCAGCAGGCCACGCTCGCCTTCATGTTCGAGACCAGCCGGGTGCTGCACCCCAGCGAACCGGCGCTGGCGAGCCCCGCGCTGCAAGCCGATTACGATGCCTGCTGGGGCGACTTCCGCAAGCTCTTTGCCGGCTGAGCCCGCCCGCGGCCCGCCGCATGGCTGAACCCGCCGCCGGGCTGCGCGAGCGGGTGCTGGGCGGTCTCGCCTGGGGGTCGGCGGCGCGGCTGTTCGGCCAGCTCATCAACTGGGCGATGACGCTGGTGGTGCTGCGCTTCCTGCTGCCGGCCGATTACGGGCTGATGGCGATCACCGCGGCGATCGCCGGATTTCTCGAATCCCTCGGCTTCGTGGGCTTCCGCGACGCGCTGGTGCAGGCCGCCGAGCTCACCGACGCCACCCGCGCGCGCGCCTTCGCCATGGTGCTCGCCACCACCGCCATCACCGTCGGGCTGCTGCTGCTGCTGGCCGGGCCGATCGCGGGATTTTTTCACCAGCCGGGTCTGTCAGCGCTGCTGCGCACGATGAGTCTGGGGCTGGTGTTCTCCGCCGTCGCGGTGCTGCCCAAGGCCGAGCTGGACCGCGATCTGCGGTTGAAGGACAGCGCGCGGGTGGAGCTGTTGAGCGGCGTGATCGGCGGTGCGACCGTGCTCGGGCTGGCGATCGGTGGATATGGCGTGTGGTCGCTGGCGATCGGGCAATTGCTCGGCGCGGGGCTGCGCGCGGGCGGCTATTTCTGGCTCGCCCCGTGCTGGCTGGCGCCGCGCTGGGCGCCGCTGCGCGAGGCGCGGCTGTTGCGCTTCGCCGGCTGGCGCGCCGGCGATTATTCGGTCTGGTATCTGTCCACCCAGATCGACGTGCTGATCATCGGGCGCATCCTGGGCGACCAGGCGGTGGCGATCTATGCGGTGGCGCGCACCATCGCGGCACTGCCGGTCACCAAGACCGCCACGGTGCTCAATTCCATCGCCGCGCCGGCCTTTTCGCGCATCCAGCATGATCCGGCGCTGGCCGGCGCTTACCTGGGCAAATCCATGCGCCTGCTCAGCTTCATCGCGTTTCCGATCTTTTTCGGCATCACCGCCACCGCGCCCGAGATCGTGCCGGTGGTGCTGGGCGGCAACTGGGCGCAGGCGGTGCTGCCGTTGCAGATCATCGCGCTCGGCATGGCCATCCGCCCGGCCGGCACGGTGGCGCCGGCACTGCTGATCGGGCTGGGGCATGCGCGCAGCGTGTTCCACAACACGCTGCTCGGGCTCGGGCTGTTCACCGTCGCGTTTCTGCTTGGCAGCCACTGGGGCATCGTCGGCGTCAGCCTGGCCAGCGCGATCGTGTTTCCGTTGCAGCTGCTGCAGATGCTGGTGCGGGTGCGCGCCGCGACCAGGGTGGGGCTGGCCGCCATGCTGGGCCCGATGCTGCCGCCGCTGCTCTGCGCGCTGGCGATGCTCGCGGTGCTGGCGGCACTGCGCCCGCTGCTGGGCGGCTGGTCGCCGGCGGCGCGGCTGCCGGTTCTGGTCGGTGTCGGCGCGGTGGCCTACGTCAGTGCCGCGACGCTGATCTGCCGCCCGTTGCTGCGCGAACTGCTCGGCCTGCTCAGGCGCTGAGCGTCAGCCGCCGTCGGTGGTGGCCTGTTTGCGCAACTGCGCGATCAGCGTGCCCACATCGGCGTTGTTGCGGGTCAGGTAGCTGTCATAGTCCTTGCGGGTGGTGATGCGCAGGCTGGTGCCCTCGGCGATCATGTCGGCGAGCTTCGGCTCGCCGGCCTGGGTCACCACCAGCCAGTCCAGGGCCGCCGGGGCGTTGTTGGGCCGGGTGATGGTGGTTGACACGATCACCCCTTCCTCGCGCGCCTGCGCCCGGCCGACCTCGATCTTCACGCCGCTATAGTCGCCGAGCCGCCCGGTGATGGATTTCACCAGCACCGCGTGGAACAGGGTGAGATAATCGTTCTGCTGGGCCATCGAGGCGGTGCGCCAGAAGCGGCCGAGGCAGAACCGGGCGATGCCGTCCACATCGACATTGCTGTCCACCAGCGGGCGCATGCGCGCCTGCTTGTCGGCGACGGGGGCGGAAGAATTGAGCACCGCCAGCAGCGCATCGGCGGTTTTCTGCACAAACGCGCGCGCGGTCGCCTCCTGGGCCGCGGCATCGCCCGCGGGTGCGGCGCGCGCGGCTCCGGCGAACAGCGTGGTGAGAAGAAAAATCCCGCGTCGTGTCAGCATGTTTTCAAATCCGCGCAATGGATGGACAGGCATGGTGGGCGCAAGGGGCGGTCTCGCGTGGCGGGCTCATTGGGTCACCCCGCCGCGCGCCTGGGCGATCTGCTGCGCCCGGTTCTGGTTATACAGGCTGCGCAGGGTGGCGTATGGGTCGAGCGCAGTTTTCTTGATTTCGGCCAGATCGTCCAGATGCCGCTCGCGCGCGTCGATCGCGCTCACGCCGAAGCGGCTGTAGGCGAACAGCAGCCAGTTCGGGCCGCTGAGATAGGTGCTCGGATCGAGCCCGATGTCGCCGGCGAAGCCGACCGCGTCGCGCACATTGCTCGGCCCCAGCAACGGCAGGAACAGGAACGGCCCGGGGTCCGCGCCCCACAGCGCCAGGGTCATGCCGAAATCGGCGTCGTGGCGCGCGATGCCCCAGATCTGCGCCACGTCGATCAAGCCGCCGAGCCCGACGGTGGTGTTGACCAGCAGCCGCGCGGCGGTGTCGCCGGCGCCGTCCAGGTGGCCCTCCAGCAGATCGTTGGCCAGCAGCGGCACCGACCCGATATTGAGCAGCACATGATGCACGCCCTCGCGCACCGAATCCGGCACCGCGGCGCGATAGCCGCGCGCCAAAGGGGCGAAAATGGCGGAGTCGAGGCTGTCATTGACCTCATAGATCACCCGGTTGGTGGGCTCCAGCGGGTCGTTGTTCTCGCGATATTCGGCCAGTGCATCGGCGTCGGAGGCCGGCGGCGGGGTGGCACATCCCACCAGCACCCCGGCCAGGCACAGACCGATCAGCAGCGATGGCAGTCGCGATGTCATCAAACCCATCAGAACCCCTCTTGGCCGGCTCCCGCCGACGCGATGGCGCAGGGTTTAGATAGTGCCGATGCCGGCTTGTCCATATCCCGCCCTGTTGCAAATCGTTGCAACCCGGCCACCCACGGCGGCGACGGCGGCGAAATTCTTGCCGCAAGGGCAGTGTCCGCCGCCCCGTTTGGGTGGTAGCCAGAAGCCCAGGACACCCAACCAAGCCGCACCAGACCCGATGGACCCCGCCCGCGTGAACGACTATCTCGCCCACCTCAATGAGGCCCAGCGCAGCGCGGTGGAGACACTGGACGGCCCGCTGCTGGTGCTAGCCGGCGCGGGCACCGGCAAGACCCGCGTGCTGACCACCCGCTTCGCCCATATCCTGCTGAGCGGGCGGGCCTTCGCCTCGCAGGTGCTCGCCGTCACCTTCACCAACCGCGCGGCGCGGGAAATGCGCGAACGTGTGTCCGGCCTGCTCGGCCAGCCTGCCGAGGGGCTGTGGCTGGGCACCTTCCATGCGCTGGGCGCGCGGATGCTGCGCCGCCATGCCGAGCTGGTCGGGCTCAGCTCGAATTTCTCCATCCTGGACACCGACGACCAGCTCCGCCTGCTCAAGCAGGTGATGGAGGGGCTGCGCATCGACGCCAAGCGCTGGGCGCCGGCGCTGCTGATGGCGCGCATCCAGCGCTGGAAGGACCGCGGCCAGGCGCCCGCGCAGGTGCCGCCCGGCGAGCACACGGACCTCGCCGATGGCCGCCTGGGCACCCTCTACGACGCCTATCAGCGCCGCCTCGCCGCGCTCAACGCCTGCGATTTCGGCGATCTGCTGCTGCACATCACCACCATCCTGCGCACCCACCCCGACGTGCTGGCCGATTATCATCGCCGCTTCCGCTACATTCTGGTGGACGAGTACCAGGATACCAATGTGGTGCAGTATCTGTGGCTGCGCCTGCTCGCCCAGGG
>DAHWBL010000278.1 GCA_027323595.1 Acetobacteraceae bacterium
GCAGAATTCCAACCACGGCGGGCGCGAGGAAGGAGCCGATACGGCCGATGCCGAAGAACCAGCCGATCGCGGTGGCGCGCAGATGCGTGGGCACCAGTTCACCGACATAGACGCCCATCGATCCATAGACGCCGGGATTGACCACTCCGACCAGGCCGATCGCCACGTAGGACCAGACGCCTGAAGCGGTCGCGAACCAAAGATGGAAGAATGCACCGACGAAGAAATAGAGGAACAGAACCGGGCGGCGGCCGAAGCGATCGATCAGCATGCCGCAGGCGCTGTAGCCGAAGAAGCCGCACAGCCCCTGGACAAGTTGGAAAGTGAGTGCCTGGCTCAGCGGAATGCCGCGCTGGGTCAGGATTGTGGGCAGCATGAACAAAATGCCGTTCGACGACCAGAAAAAGCAGAACGAGACCACCCAGGCAAGGATCGTGGAGCGCCGCCGCTCGGGGGTGAGGAGTTGGAGCACGGTGACGCCGGGCGAGACCGCGACATCGACGCTGAGATCGTTCGGCTGCACCGGAGCAGGGGTTGTCTCCCCGGCACGCCGCTCGATCTCCTCGACGGTGCGCGCCGCCTGGTTGATGCGCCCGCGGCTGATCAGATAGCGCACGGATTCCGGCATGTAGCGGTTGAGCACCACCAGCAGGACCGCGGGCGCCACGCCGATCAGGAACAAGGCGCGCCAGCCATAGGCAGGCAGGATCAAAAGACTCAAGCCGGCGGCAAGCGCGAGGCCCAGCGGAAAGGCGGCGAGCACGCCGCTTGAGACGCTGCCGCGGATGCGGCTTGGCATGAATTCCGCGGTGATGGTGAGCGCGACCGGAATGGTGCCGCCAAGGCCAAAATTCGAGATGAAGCGCAGCACACTGAGCGACAGCACGTTCCATGCGACAGCAACGAGGCCGGTGAATACTGCGAAGATGCCGATGGTGGAGGCGAAGGAGACGCGGCGGCCGATATAGTCCGAAATGGTGCCCCAAAAGAGCGCGCCGATGAACGCGCCGACCAGGCCAATGGTGGCGAGCACGCCCGCCTGTGCCGGGCCAAGGCCGAATTCGCGTGAAATCGACGGCAAGGCGGCGCCGAACATGGCGAAGTCGGTTGCGTCGAGCAGCACACCGACCGCGGCCACGATGGCGAGGTTGCGGTGCCAGGAGGAAAAACGGAGGCGCTCGAGCCGGATAAGCAGGCTGGCGCCGTCATCAGATCCGCTGGACATTGTTGCTCCCTATGGCCGTCGTTTGTTCCGGACCCGCCCCTGTGGGCGGCCCCGCCTTGGCGGTACTAACGCTATTTCTACGGTCCAAACAGTGTGTGGTGAAGCATAATCTTTCTATCGGTTTGATTGACGTGCTGCATGATTGCGTGTCTGCGGCGTGATGATAAAGATGGGCACGGTCTGCGAGAGAGGATAACGCCATGGCGATCGATGTGCATGCCCATTATGTTCCGAAATCGATTTTGGAGACGATCGATTCACGGGCAGCGGATTTTGGCCTGTCGGTGGTGCGCCACCCGCCATCCTGCGCGTGCGCTTTGCATTTCGATCATGGGCTGAAAGTGCGGCCGTTTTTCCCGAAGCTGATCGAGAGCGAGGATGCGCGGCTGGGTTCGATGGCGGAATGTGGTGTTGATCGACAGGTGTTGTCGATGTGGGCCGATATTTTCGGCTACGGCATGGAGCCGGTGAAAAATCGGGCGTGGCATCGCTATCTGAACGAGCATGTCGCGGCACTGTGCGACGCGCGGCCGGCGCATTTTTCCATGCTCGCGTCGTTGCCGTTGCAAGACCCGCAGGCCGCGGCGGCGGAGCTGGAGTTCGCGGTGCGGGAACTGGGGGCGGTGGGGGCTGTGGTTTCGGCCAATGTCGCCGGCGTCAATCTGGGCGAGATGGCGCTTGACCCGTTGTGGCAAATGGCCGTCGCGCTGGATGTTGGCGTCTTCATTCACCCGGTGCAGGCGCAGCCGGATGCGCGGGTGGCACGGTTCGCATTGTCGCAGATCGCGCAATACACTCTCGATACGACGCTGTGTGTCGGATCGCTCATATTCAGCGGTGTGATGGATCGATTCCCGTCGCTGCGGCTGTTGTTGTCGCATGGCGGCGGCGCGGTGCCGTATCTGAGCGGGCGGTTCGACTGCATGCATGCGCGCATGGATCGCGCGGCGCAGGGCGATGTCGCCGAACACCCTCCGTCTGCCTATCTTGATCGTTTTTATTACGATACCATTCTGCACGACCCTTCCATCCTGGCCTGGCTCGCCGGTAGGGTGTCGGTGGCGCGGATCGTTCTTGGCAGCGACGATTCGTTTCCGCCGGCGGATCATGATCCACGCGCAACGGTGCGGCTCGCGGGCTTTTCGCAGGCTGAACGGCAGGCGATCGAGGAGGATAACCCGCGCCGGCTGTTTCCTGGCCTGGCGGGCCTGTAGCGGGCGTGGATCAGGCGGCGCGGTGGCCCGCGAGGGTGCCACGCACGAGCCAGGCGGCCGCGACCAGCGCGAACATATATGGAGCTCCGTAAAGCAGTGCCGCGGCACCGGTCCAGCCCAGAGAATGTTGTGCGGAAGCCAACAGCCAGCCGGAAAAAGACGCGGTGCCATAATAAAAGATCGCAAGCGTGCCGGTGGCAAGCGGAATTCGCGCGGGTTCGACCTGGTCTTGTATCAGCGCGATGCTGACCACCCAGATGGAATTGGTGGCCATGCCGAACAGC
Source organism: Acetobacteraceae bacterium (assembly GCA_027323595.1). GTDB lineage: Bacteria > Pseudomonadota > Alphaproteobacteria > Acetobacterales > Acetobacteraceae > CAIVDX01. Next base: position 2,724 of record DAHWBL010000278.1, read on the forward strand.
AGGGCGCAGATGGATGAAACCGGCACCGAGGCGGGCAACGCGAAGATTGATGTGCCGATCAGCGCGGCGAGCGCGATCGCGGCCGGCAGGTAGTGTCGGCGGCCGATCCGGTCCGCGAGCCAGCCGAGCGGTACGCCGCCAATGACCTGGCCCAGCCCGAAGGCGCTGAACACCACGGCGGCGGAAGCAAGGGAAAACCCTTGGTCAGTGCGCAGGAATGTCTGATAGAGCCCGATAAAAGAATAAGCGGCGATGCCGTCGATCGCGACAACCGCGAGCAGCGCGAAATTGGCCGGACGAGAAAATGCGCGCAACGCCGCGAGCGTAAGGGGCGCGCGTGGTTCACGGGCGGCCTGGTCGCCGCCGAGCAGCACCCATAAAAGTGCTGCGCTCGCCAAACCGGTTGCGGCCAGCACGAAGAACGGCATTTGCCAACCGCCGGTGAGGACCATTGCCGAGCCGATCACCGAGGGCGCGAGGAACATGCCGATGCCGAACAGCGAGGCGGGAAATCCGGCAGCGGTGGCGCGGTGCTTTTCAGTGCTGCGACCGAGCAGGCTCAACAGCGAGATATTGTAGAAGCTCTCACCGATACCGCCGGCGACCCGTGAGGCGAGCATGCTGGCCAGGCCGAAGCCTGATCCGGTCCAGGCGGTGGCGAGCGAAAACAGCACAACGCCGAGCACAAGACTTGCGCGGGTGCCAAAGCGCATCGCGAAAATGCCGGCTGGAATCGCCATCAGGGTCACGCCCAAGGTGAAGACCGTGGCGAGCAATCCGCCCTGGGCAAGCGAAAATCCGAATTGCGCGCGAATTTCGACCAGTTCCAGCGGCACGATGACACGAGCCCAGACATAGATCAGGAAAATGAAGCTGATCAGGGCGAGGGCCGTGGGGCCAAGCCGGCGGCTGGTTGGCATCGAGGGGTCTCCCCGCGCATGTTGCCGCTGCACCTTGTCCGGCGGCGGATCGGGAAGAAAATCTAGCGTCGTTCGCCAACGCCGGCAATCGGAGTGCGGCGGGTCTTTGCGCGCGAGCGGCATGCGGCTAGAACTTTGGCGGTGGCAGACGCAGGAGTTGGGGATGACGCGGAACGGTTTGGCAAGGCGGGATGTGCTGATGGGCCTGTTCGGTGTGGTCACGGCCGCGATGTTGGCGTTGCCGCGCGCGGTGTGGGCGCAGACGGCGGCGCAGCCGGATTTGCCGCAGGAGAAGCTCACCATCGTCACCCAAGATGGCGTGCGACATGATTTCAATGTTGAGATGGCATTGAGCCCAGAGCAGCAGATTACCGGGCTGATGTTTCGCCCCAGCGTGGCGGCGGATGGCGGCATGCTGTTCGATTGGGGCGCCGAGCGGGTGAGCCAGATGTGGATGCGCAACACGGTCGCGCCGCTCGATATGATTTTCATCGGCGC
>DAHWBL010000288.1 GCA_027323595.1 Acetobacteraceae bacterium
GACAGATCGATTTCTTCATCGAGGACACGGTGCATCATCTGCGTGCGGGCAGTGTGCTCGTGGTGCCGCCAAACGCGCGCCACTGGGGACAGGTTGTCGGCGACGAGCCGGTGCTCAACCTTGATGTGTTTACCCCGCGTCGTAGCGAATACGCTTGAGCCAGGCAAACAGGAGCCGAAGATGGATGCATGTATTGTCGGCTGGGCGCACACCAGGTTCGGCAGGCACGAGGAGCTCGATGTCGAGGGCCTGATCGCCGAGGTTGCCGGTGCCGCGATCGCGGATGCCGGGCTTGAGCCGCAGGCCATCGATGCGGTGTTCGTCGGCATGTTCAACAACGGATTTTCCCGGCAGGATTTCCCCGCGAGCCTGGCTTTCCACTCGGTGCTCGAACTGCGCTATCGTCCGGCCACGCGCTATGAGAATGCCTGTGCGTCCGGCTCGGCGGCGCTGCACGGCGCGCGCGACTTTCTGGCGGCCGGGCGTGGCCGCCGCGCGCTGGTGATCGGGGTGGAGAAGATGACCGCCGTCACCACCGCGCAGGCCGGCGACAATCTGCTGAGTGCCAGCTATCGCCAGGAGGAAGGCGATATTCCGGCTGGATTCGCCGGCGTGTTCGGCCGCATCGCCGAGGCCTATTTCCAGCGCCATGGCGATGCCTCCAACGCCCTCGCGCGCATCGCCGCGAAAAACCATCGCAACGGTGTGGACAACCCCTATGCGCAGATTCGCAAGGATCTCGGCTATGCGTTCTGCGCGACCGTCAGCGACAAGAACCCCTACGTCGCCGCGCCGTTGCGCCGCACCGACTGCTCGCCGGTGTCGGACGGTGCGGCCGCGCTGGTGCTGACCGACGCGGACACCGCCGCGGGCCTTGCCAAGGCGGTGCGGTTTCGCGCCGCGGTGCAGGTCAATGATCTGATGCCGCTGTCACGGCGCGACATCACCCGCATGAGCGGCGCCGAACACGCCTGGCAGCGCGCGCTGGCCGACGCCGGCATTGCGCTTTCTGATCTTTCCCTGGTGGAGACACATGATTGCTTCACCATCGCGGAGCTGATGGCCTATGAGGCGATGGGCCTGGTGCCGCCGGGACAAGGCGCGCGCGTGGCTCTCGAAGGCTGGACCGAGCCGGATGGCCGCCTGCCGGTGAATCGCTCCGGCGGGTTGAAGGCCAAGGGCCATCCGGTGGGCGCGACCGGCGTGTCGATGCATGTGATGGCGGCGATGCAACTCACCGGCAGTGCCGGCGCGATGCAACTGCCGCGCGCGGACCTCGCTGCGGTCTTCAACATGGGCGGTGCCGCGGTGGCGAACTATGTCTCGGTTCTGGAATGTTTGAAGCCGGCGTGATGGCGTTCACGCCGGCTTCTGCAAGCTGACCCGCCGCGCTTCAGAACGCCGCCAGATCGGTGATCGCGCGGCCCAGCACCAGGGCGTGCACGTCGTGCGTGCCTTCATAGGTGTTGACGGTTTCAAGGTTCTGCGCGTGGCGCATCACGTGGAATTCCTCCGAGATGCCGTTGCCGCCGTGCATGTCGCGGGCGTCGCGCGCGATGGCAAGTGCCTTGCCGCAGTTGTTGCGCTTGACCAGGCTGACCATCTCGGGCGCCATGCGGCCCTCGTCGAACAACTGGCCGAGCCGCAGGCTCGCCTGTAGTCCAAGCGCGATCTCGGTTTGCATGTCGGCCAGCTTGCGCTGAAAAAGCTGTGTCTGTGCAAGGGGGCGTCCGAACTGGCGCCGGTCCAGCCCATATTGCCGCGCCCGGTGAAAGCAATCCTCCGCGGCACCCATCGCACCCCAGGAGATGCCATAGCGCGCGCGGTTGAGGCAGCCGAACGGCCCCTTCAGTCCGGAGACGTTGGGCAGGATCGCGTCGTCGTCCACCTCGACGCCATCCATCACCACCTCGCCGGTGATCGAGGTGCGCAGTGACATCTTGCCGTGGATTTTGGGCGCCGACAGACCGCGCAGGCCCTTGTCGAGCACGAAGCCGCGGATCGCGCCGTCATGTGCCGCCGACTTCGCCCACACCACGAACACGTCGGCGATCGGTGCGTTGGAAATCCAGGTTTTCGCACCGGTCAGCCGATAGCCGCCCGTGATTTTCTCGGCGCGCGTGGTCATGCCGGCCGGGTCGGAGCCGGCGTCGGGCTCGGTCAGACCAAAGCAGCCGATCCATTCACCGGTCGCGAGCCTGGGCAGGTATTTCAGGCGCTGCGCCTCCGAGCCGTAGGCATGGATTGGAAACATCACAAGCGAGGACTGCACGCTCATCATCGAGCGATAGCCGGAATCCACCCGCTCCACCTCGCGCGCCACCAGACCGTAGGCGACATAGGACGCGCCCGCGCAGCCATATTCTTGCGGCAGCGTCAGCCCGAGCAGGCCCAGTTTGCCCATCGCGCGAAACAGATCGGGGTCGGTGTGTTCGTCGCGATAGGCGCCGATCACGCCGGGCAGCAGCACCTCCTGGGCGAAGCCGCGCGCGGTCTGTTGGATCAGTCTTTCTTCTTCGCCCAGCTGATCGGTGAGCAGGAAGGGATCGTCCCAGACGAAACGCTGCGTGTGGCCGCGCGAGGGGGCCGCGGAAGGTGCGTGCATGTTCATACTCCAGACAATGCCGACATGCTGCCGGTCAGGATGGCGGGGCGAGGGTGAAGCCATCGACCAGGTCGCGCAAGGCACGCGCGAGGGCGAACGCATCACCGCCCACGGCGATGAAGCCGAAGCCATCGGCGAAGCGGGCGCGCGCGCTCGATGGCGCGAAATCGAGAATTCCGGCGGCCTTGCCGGTGCCGCGTATCGCGTGCAGCCCGGTTGCGATCGCGGCGGCGACCGGGCCGGCGTCGATCCTGCCAAGCGCGCCCATGTTGGCCGCCAGATCGTTCGGTCCGATGAACACGCCGTCGACGCCCTCGACCGCGGCGATCTCCGCGGCTGCCGTGATTGCCTCGAAGGTTTCGATCTGGACGATGACGCAGACCTCGGCATCGACCCGGCCCGGATAGTCGCGTCGGCGGCCGTAATCGGTGGCGCGGCTGGTCCCCGCGATCCCGCGTATGCCGGCGGGTGGATAGCGTGTGGCAGCGACCGCGGCGCGCGCCTGCGACGCCGATTGGACATAGGGAAACATCAACGACCGCACACCCTGGTCCATCAGCCGCTTGACCATCACCGGCTCGTTCCATGGCACGCGCACCACCGGCTCGGCGGTGCCGCCGTTGGCCGCGCGCAACTGCGCGACGACATCGCCGAGTTCGTTGGGCGAATGCTCCATGTCGATCAACAGCCAGTCGAACCCCGCGCCGGCGGCGATCTCGGTGGCGGTCGGACAGGCCATGGTGAGCCAGGCTCCGAGCTGTGGCCGGCCGGTCGCGAGCGCGGACTTGAAGCCATTGTCAAAGGACAGCCGCTCATAGGGCATCGTTCAACGCTCCTCGAAACCAAAGAGCCGGGCAGGGTTTTCCACCAGCACACGCTGGCGCTCGGCGGCATCTGGCAGCATGCGGAAGGCGAATTCGGCGAGGTCGGCGTCGTTGGGCGGGGGTGTCACCGAGATCGGATGTGGCCAGTCGCTCGCCCACACACAGCGATCCGGCGCGAGATCCAGATAGGCGCGCGCGATTGCGATCACGTCGTTCCACGGCGGTCCGGCCTTGGAGGTCTTTTCCACCAACGACATCATCACCCAGAAATTGCCGCGCCGGAGCAGGTCGCACATCAGCCGTAGATTTGGGTCGTCGTTGCCCGCCAGCGGATCGGGCCGCGCCATGTGATCGATCAGCACCGGAACGTCGAGGTTTTTGTACCAATCGACACTGTCCACGATGCCGTTTTTTTCCGGCTGTATTTTCACGTACCAGCCAAGTTCGCGGATGCGCGCGATGGCGCGGTCATACTCGGCCCGTGACAGAACCGCGCCCAGCGCCTGGCGAAAGCTGAACCGCGCGCCGCGCACGCCGGCATCGTGCAGCCTGTGCAGATAGGCGTCGTCTTTCTCGGCGAAAACCAGGGCGTTGGCGCAGGCCCTGTAGTCCGGCCCGGCCTGTGCCAGCGCGTCGAGCACGACGCTGTGGTCGGCGCCGTAGGTTGTCGTCTGCACGATGATGCCGCGCGTGATGCCAAGCGCGCGATGCATCCGCCGGGCCGCGTCGAAGGTCGCGCTGGGCATTTCATAGGCGGCACCGGGGCGGATCGGATAACGCTCACGCGGGCCAAGAACATGGAACTGGCTGTCGCAGGTCGATGGCGGAAACGACACGGCGGGCGTGCGCGGATTTGGATCGAAGGGGTGGTAGGTCTGCATGGCGAAAATCTCCGCTGGTCTCAATCGATCTTGGCGACGAAATCGCACTGCACGAGCATGCCGCCGGTGAGGTCCGCCGACATCGCCTGCCGCGCCGGGCGATCGGCGGGATCGGGGAACATGGCTTCCCACTCGCGATTGACCGGATCGCGCTGCGAACGATCCTTGAGCCAGATGGTCATCTTGAGAATATCGTCGGTCGTGCCACCGCCGGCTTCCACGATCGCGCGGACATGGCCAAACATCAGCCGGCATTGCGCCTCCAGCGTCTCGGCCAC
>DAHWBL010000309.1 GCA_027323595.1 Acetobacteraceae bacterium
GCCACACGAGCACGGTGGCCAGCCCCACCGGCCAGGCGGCGGCGAACAGCAGCCCGGCACCGGTCGCCACCCCCTTGCCGCCCTTGAAGCGCAGCCACACCGGAAACAGATGGCCGGCGAGCGCGGCAAGCCCGACCAGCAGCGCCGCCTCACCGCCCAGCCACGCGCGCGCCGCCAGCAGCGCCAGCGCGCCCTTGCCGGCATCGAGCAGCACGGTGGCGGCGGCGAGCCCGCGCCGGCCGGAGCGCAGCACATTGGTCGCGCCGATATTGCCCGAGCCGATGCGGCGGATGTCACCCAGCCCGGCGGCGCGCACCAGCAGCAGCCCGAACGGGATCGAGCCGAGCAGATAGCCGCCCAGCAGCCAGGCCAGCAGCACGGCCGGCGGCTCAGCCATGCACGCGCCGGCCGGCTTTCCAGGTGCCCAGCACCCGGCCCTCGACCGGGCGGCCGTCGAAGGGCGTGTTCTGCGCCTTGCCGGGCAGCTCGCCGGCGACGATCTGCCAGCCGGCATCAAGGTCGAACAGGCACAGATCGGCCGGGTCGCCCCGGCGCATCCGGCCGGCCTCGATGCCCAGCACGCGGGCCGGCGCGGCGGTGAGCAGCTCGATCGCGCGCGGCAATGTCAGGTCACCGCCATGCCCGCGCGCCAGCGTCACCGCGAGCAATGTGGCCAGGCCCGCCGCGCCGGGGCTCGCCTGGGCGAAGGGCAGGCGCTTGTCGTCGGCGTCGCGCGGCTGATGGTCGGAGGCGACGGCGTCGATGGTGCCGTCGGCGAGGCCCGCGCAGACCGCCAGCCGGTCCGCCTCGCGGCGCAGCGGCGGCGACAGCTTGGCGTAGCTGCGCCAGTCGCCGATGGCGGTCTCGTTCAGGTCGAAATAGGGCGGGGCGGTGTCGCAGGTGACGTTCAGCCCATCCGCCTTCGCGGCGCGGATGGCACCCAGCGCTGCGGCGGTGGAAACATGGGCGAAATGCAGCGCGCCCCCGGTGAGCCGCGCCAGCTCGATGTCGCGCTGCACCTGGATCAGCTCCGCGACGGCCGGCACGCCGGGCAGCCCCAGCCGCATCGCCCACTCGCCATCGGTGGCGGCGGCACCCGCGGCGAGCACGGGCTCCTCGGGATGCTGGACGATGCGCCCGCCGATGCAGCGCGCGTAGGACAGGGCGAGCTTCATCAGCCGCGCGCTGGCGATGCAGGCCTGGCCGTCGCCGAACGCCACTGCGCCGGCTTCGCGCAGCAGCCCGAGTTCGGCGAGTTCCTCGCCCCGGCAGCCGCGTGTCGCCGCGCCATAGGGGTGGATGGTGAGGCTGGCGGTCTCCTCGCCGCGCGCGCGCAGCAGCCGCACCAGCGCCGGATCATCGAGCGCGGGCACGCTGTCGGGCAGGGCGGCCAGTGTGGTGATGCCGCCTGCCGCGGCGGCGGCGGCGGCGGACGCGATGGTCTCGCGATATTCGAAGCCCGGCTCGCCAAGGGCCGCGCGCATATCGACCAGGCCCGGACAGAGCACCGCGCCGGCGGCATCCAGCAGCTCCGCGCCGTCCGGGGCGGCCAGAGTGCCGCCCAGATCGGCGATGCGCCCGTCGATCACCAGCAGATCGCCGACCTCATCGCGCCCGGCATCGGGGTCGATCAGGCGCGCGCCGCGCAGCAGCAGCGGGCGGGTCACAGCCCGCCTCCGCGCGACAACGCATCCAGCACCGCCATGCGCACCGCCACCCCCATCTCCACCTGTTCGCGGATCAGGCTGCGCACCGGATCGTCGGCGACGTCCGACGCGATCTCCACGCCGCGATTCATCGGCCCGGGATGCATCACCAGCGCGTCGGGCTTCGCGTAGGCGAGCTTGTCACGGTCGAGCCCGAAGAAGCGGAAATACTCGCGCGCGCTCGGCACCAGCCCGCGGGTCATGCGTTCGCGTTGCAGGCGCAGCATCATCACGATGTCGGCGCCGGCGAGACCGGCGCGCATGTCGTGATGCACGCTGACGCCAAGGGCGGTGATGGCGCCGGGGATCAGCGTCGGCGGGCCGACCACGCGCACGCTGCATCCCATGGCGACCAGCAGCAGAATGTTGGAGCGCGCGACACGCGAATGCGCGACATCACCGCAGATCGCCACCACCAGCCCGGCGAGCTCGCCGCGATGGCGGCGGATGGTGAGCGCGTCGAGCAGCGCCTGGGTGGGATGCTCATGGGTGCCGTCGCCGGCATTGATCACCGCCGCATCGACTTTCTGCGCCAGCAGCGCCGGCGCGCCGGACTGGTCGTGGCGCACCACCAGCAGATCGCAATGCATCGCGTTCAGGGTCGCCGCCGTGTCCAGCAGGGTCTCGCCCTTGTTCACGCTGGAGGTGGCGACCGACATGTTGATCACGTCCGCGCCGAGCCGCTTGCCGGCCAGCTCGAAACTGGTGCGGGTGCGGGTGCTGTCCTCGAAGAACAAATTGATCAGCGTGCGCCCGCGGAGCCGGTCGCGCTGGGTCTTGCCGGAGCGGTTGAGCAGCGCATAGCTCTCGGCGAGATCAAGCAACGCGGTGATCTGCCGCGGGTGCAGCCCCTGGATGGCGAGAAGATGGCGCGAGGCAGGCTGCACGGGCGGGTCTCTCCGAGTCCGGGTCCGGCAGGGTAGGGCGCGCGGACCCGCCGGTCCATCCGGGTGGGGTCTATCCGCGCGCCACGTCGATCGCGGCCGCGATGCGGCGCAGCGATTCCTCGCGCCCGAGCGCTGCGAGCGTCACGTCGATGCCGGGGCTCGATGTCGAGCCGGTGAGTGCCGCGCGCAGCGGCTGGGCGATCTGGCCGAGCTTCACCGCGGATGCCTCGGCCTGCTGGCGCAGCGCCTGGTCGATGGCGGCTGGCGTGAAGTCGGTGTCGGCGAGCCGGACCGCGACCGCGGTGAGCAGCGCCGCACCGACGGGGGTAAGATGCGTGCGCGCCTTGTCGTCGTACGGCACCGTGCCGTGCAGCGCGAGGAAGGCGGCGTTGTCGGCCAGCTCCACCAGGGTGCGGGCGCGTTCCTTCAGATGCGGCATCAGCGACAGCACCCGCGCCTCGGCGGTGGCGTCCACCACCAGCCCGGCGCGCGGCCGCAGGCGCGCCAGCACCTCGTCGGTCAGTCGGCGGTCATCGGTGCCGCGAATCCACACCGCGTTGACATGGGTGAGCTTGGCGAAATCCATCCGCGCCGCGCCGCGCCCCACGCCGTCCAGATCGAACAATGAGATCGCCTCGGCGCGGTCCAGAATCTCGCTGTCGCCGTGTCCCCAGCCGAGCCGCAACAGGTAGTTGCACAGCGCCTCGGGCAGGAAGCCCTGGTCGCGGAATTCGAGCACGCCCTCGGCGCCGTGGCGCTTGGAATATTTCGCGCCGTCCGGCCCGTGGATCAGCGGGATATGGGCAAAGCGCGGCTCATCCCAGCCCATCGCGCGATAGATCTGCACCTGGCGGAAGGTGTTGGTCAGATGGTCGTCGCCGCGGATGACGTGGCTGATCGCCATGTCGTGGTCGTCCACCACCACCGCGTGCAGATAGGTGGGGGTGCCGTCGCTGCGCAGGATGATCATGTCGTCCAGCTCGGCGTTGCCGACGCGCACGCTGCCCTGCACCAGATCGTCGACCACGGTCTCGCCCTCACGCGGGGCGCGCAGCCGTATCGCGGGGGTGACGCCGGCGGGCGCGTCGGCGGGGTCGCGGTCGCGCCAGCGCCCGTCATAGCGTGGCGGACGGCCCTCGCGCATCGCCTGCTCGCGCATCTCGCGCAGTTCCTCGGCGCTGGCATAGCAGCGATAGGCCTGGCCGGCAGCGAGCAGCGCGCGCGCGACCTCGGTGTGGCGCGCGGCGCGGGTGGATTGGAACACCGCCGGCTCGTCGGCGTGCAGGCCGAGCCACTCCAGGCTGTCGAGAATGGCACGGGTCGCCGCCTCGGTGCTGCGGGCGCGGTCGGTGTCCTCGATGCGCAGCAGGAACTGGCCGCCATGGTGACGGGCAAACAGGAAATTGAACAAAGCGGTGCGGGCGCCGCCGATATGCAGCAGGCCGGTGGGGCTGGGCGCGAAGCGGGTGCGGATGGTCATGGGGGCGCTGCATAAATCGGAACCGGCCGGAGGGAAACCACCTTGCGCCGCCGGCTGGGGATGAAGCTGGGGATAAGTCCGGGATATTTGCCGAAATAGCTGGAATAACCCCCGGTAGCAGGCTCAAAAGTTTCTCGCTTTTTGGTTGTGGACGGATATGCTCGGAGTTGATGTCCGGTCTTTCTCTCCCCGGCTGGAACTGGCTGGCGCGCGCGCGCCTCGGCGGGCGGCTCGCCGACGGCGTGGCGTTGGCGGAGCATGGCTGGGAGCGCCTGGCGGAGGCCGAGCACGGGCGGCTGGTGCTGTGGCTGCCGGTGGCCATCGCGGTCGGCGATCTGTCCTATTTCCTGCCGCGCGACGAGCCGGCGGTGATGCCGGCGTTGCTGGTTCTGTTGCTTGGCATGGCGGTCGTGCTGGCCTGCCCGGGCGGTCTGCGCCGGGCGCTGGGCCTGCTCGCGCTGGCGGCGGCGGCGGGGTTTGTCGCCGCGGTCCTGGCCGGGCGGATGGCGGCGCCGATGCCCGTGCTGCCGCGCGCGGCGGTGGTGCTGGACGGGGTGGTGACGCTCGCCGAGGACCTGCCCGATGGTGGGCGGCGGGTGACGCTGGCGGCGGCGAACTGGCCCGGACAGGCACCGATCGCGCGCAGCCTGCGGGTGCGGCTGCGCCCTGAGGACACCGGCGCGCTCACCGAGGGCGACCGGATCGAGATGCGCGCGCAACTGTTCGCGCCGCCGCCGCCGGCCTATCCGGGCGGGCGGGATTTGCAGCGCGACGCCTATTACAGCGGCCAGGCCGGCAGCGGTCGGGCGCTGGAGCCGGTGCGGATCGTCAGCCGCGCCGCGCCGGACGGGCTTGTTGCACGCTGGCAGGGCCTGCGGGCGGGGATCGCGCGCGACGCGGTGGCGCGCATGGGCCCCCGGCTGGGCGGCATCGGCGCGACGCTGCTGACCGGGCTGGGTGGCGCGATCACCCCGGCCGATCGCGACGCCTTTCGCGATTCGGGGCGCGCCCATCTGCTCGCGGTGGCCGGGCTGCACATCGCCGCGGTGATGGGCTTCGTCTATTTCGTCGCGCGCCTGTTGCTTGCCAGCATCGAACCGCTGGCGCTGCGGGTGAGCGTGCCCAAGCTGGCGATGCTGGCGGCATTGCTCGCGGGATTTGGTTATTTGTGTCTGACCGGGGCGCATCTGCCGATCCAGCGAAGTTTCGCGATGGCCTGCGTGGTGGTGCTGGCGCTGCTGGTCGGGCGGCGGGCGCTGTCGCTGCGCGCGCTGGCGCTGGCGGCCGCGGTGATTTTGTTGCTCTCGCCTGCATCGTTGTTCAGCGTCGGGTTTCAGATGAGCTTTGCCGCGGTGCTCGCGCTGATCGTCGGGCACGCCGCGCTGCGGGAGCGGATGCGCGCGCTCACCGACCGTCCGGCGCTGGCGCATCTCGCGCGGCTCGCGCTGACCAGCCTGCTCGCCGGCGCGGCGGCGCTGCCCTTCACCATGGCGCATTTCGGCCAGGTGCAGCTGTGGTTCGTGCTGGCCAATCTGGTCGCGGTGCCGCTGACCGCGCTGCTGATCATGCCGGCGGGGCTGATCGGCCTGCTGCTGATGCCGGTGGGGCTGGAGCAGATCGGGTTCTATCCGATGGGGCTTGGCATTCGCGCGGTGCTGGAGATCGCGCGGGTCTGCGCGGCGCTGCCGGCGGCGACCCTGCCGACCCCCACGCTTCCCGGCGCGGGGCTGGTGCTGGCCGGGCTTGGCATCGCCTGGCTGGGGCTGTGGCGCAGCCGGCTGCGGCTGATCGGGGTGCCGATGCTGGCGGTGGGAATGGTCAGCCCCTGGCTGGTGACGCCGCCGGACCTGCTGCTGTCGGCGGACGGGCGGATGGCGGCGGTGCGCCAGCCCGACGGGGTGGTGCTGCGCGGCACCCGCGCCGGCGGGTTCGTCGCCGGGCAGTGGCTGGAACTGTGGGGGCGGCGCGGCGCGGCGGTGGCGGATCGGTGCGTCGGCGGGGATTGTCGGGCCGGCGCGGTGCTGCTCGCCGGCAAGGGTGCGCCGGCGCCGGAATTATGCGTCGGCGTGCGGCTGGTGGTGGTGATGCCCGGCGGGCGCGATGGCTGCTCGGGCGCGGTGCCGCGCCTGGTCGAGCGATCGGTGGCGCGCGATGGCGCGGTGGCGGTGTGGCTTACCGCCTCGGGCGCCACCTTGCTGAGCGAGGCGAGTTTTCGCGGCGATCGGCCCTGGGTTCCGCCATCGCCACCACTGCACCCGGCGCCGGTGCAGGAGCAGTCCATGGCGCTGGCCGACACGCCACCGCCGGATTGACGCATCTGGTTGATCGCGCCGGATTTCCGCGTCCGGCGGGTTCGTGCAATCCTTTGCAGCGATCAGCCGGGGAAAGCGATGCGGACGCGCCGGACATTGCGGGATGTCGCCGAGGCGGTGGGGGTGCATGTCTCCACCGTGTCGCGCGCGCTCGACCCGCGCACCCGCGCGATGGTCAATGCCCGGCTCGCCGCGCAGATTCTGGCGGCGGCGGCGGCGCTGGATGTGCGGCCGGACGCGATCGCGGCGAGCCTGCGCACCCGCCGCAGCCGCACCATCGGCGTGCTGCTGCCCGACATCACCAACCCGATCTTTCCGCCGATGGTGCGCGGGCTGGAGGATCATCTGCTGCCGCTCGGCTATCTGGCGGTGATCATCAACACCGACAACGACCCCGCGCAGGCCGCCGCCGCGGTGTCGATGCTGCGCGGGCGCGGGGTGGAGGGCATCGTGCTGGCCTCGGCGACGCTCGACGATCCGCTGCTGGCGGCGTTGCTGGCCGCCGAGCTGCCGGTGGTGGCGGTGAACCGCACCAGCGCGCTGCCGGGGCTCAGCGCGGTCACCCATGATGACGCCGGCGGCATCGGCCTCGTGGTCGCGCATCTGCTCGGGCTCGGGCATCGCGGCATCGGCCACATCGCCGGACCGGCGGAGCTGTCCACCGGCAGCGCGCGCGAACTGGCGTTCGACGTGGCGTTGGCCGCCGCCGGTCTGGCGGGCGCGAAGGTGACGGCGGCGCGCTTCACCGAGGCGGAGGGGCGGCAGCGCGCGCACCAGCTGCTCGACACCGCGCCAAGGGTCACCGCGATCGTCGCCGCCAATGATCTGCTGGCGGTGGGCGCGATGGCGGCGCTGGCCGAGCGGGGGCTGGCCTGTCCGGGCCGGGTGTCGGTCACCGGCTTCAATGACATGCCGCTGGTGGACCGGCTGTCGCCGGCACTGACCACGGTGCATATTCAGTTGCACGAATCCGGGCGGCTGGCGGCGGCGGCGGTGTGCGCGCTGATCGATGGCGCGGCTGGTGCAAGCAACCAGGTGCTGCCGGTGCGGCTGGTGGTGCGCGCCAGCACCGCGCCACCGGGCGGATGAAATTCAACCAGGAGACGGGCGATGACCGACAATAGACCGCTGGCCGGCAAGGTCGCGGTGATCATGGGGGCGTCGGGTGGCATCGGCGCGGCGACCGCGCGGCGGCTGGCCGCCGCCGGCGCGCGGGTGGTGGCGACCTATGCCGGCCGGCGCGACCAGGCGGAAGCGCTGGTCGCCTCACTGCCGGAACCAGCCGGCGCGCTGGAAGGCCATCCGCAGGCCGGGCATCTGGCGTTGGCCGCGCGGGTGGAGGACAGCGCGAGCCTTGCAGCGCTCGCCGAAGCGGTGGCCGCGCGCTATGGCAAGGTCGATATCCTGGTCAATTCCGCCGGCTTCACCAGGCCGGTGCCGCATGGCGATCTCGATGCGCTCGATGATGCGCTGATCGACCAGATGTTCGTGGTGAACTGGCGCGGGCAGTTCGCCACGGTTCGGGTGATGCGCGCGCTGCTGGAGGCGAGCGGGGCGGGGCTGATCGTCAATATCTCCTCGATCGCGGCGCTGAACGGGTTTGGCTCCAACATCGCCTATTGCGCGGTGAAGGCGGGCATCGACGCGATGACCAAGTCGCTCGCCCGCGCGCTCGCGCCGACAATTCGCGTGCTGGCGGTGTCACCCGGGGTGGTGCGCACCGGCTTCGTCGCCGGCCGCGACGACGCCTTCAACGCCGCCGCCGGTGCGCAGACCCCGCTGCGGCGGGTGGGTGAGCCCGAGGATGTCGCCCGCGCGGTGGAGGCATGCGCGACGCTGCTGGATTACAGCACCGGGGCGATCATCCTGGTGGATGGCGGCCGCGCGCTGTAGCAGGCCCGCCGGCGGCCGGGTTGAACCCGGACGTCGGGACGGCATTTAGGCATAAGCGCCATGATGCCGCCTCGATGGCGGGGCGGCGCCGGCTGGTCTATCCAGCCGCCAGCAGACCGTGGAACGCACATGACCCCGAACACCCACCACAACGAAACCCCGGCCGACCGGCTCTCGCTGCCCAAGGAGCGCATCAAGGTGCTGTTGCTGGAGGGCATCCATGACAGCGCCGTGGCACTGATGGCGCGCGCCGGCTACGTGCAGGTGGTGCGCCACCCCAAGGCGCTCGACGGCGAGGCGCTGATCGAGGCGGTGCGCGGAGTGCACATGATCGGCATCCGCAGCCGCACCCAGCTCACCGAGGAGGTGTTCGCCGCCGCTGACCGGCTGATCGCGGTGGGCTGCTTTTGCATCGGCACCAACCAGGTGGACCTCGCCGCCGCGCGCCGCCGCGCGATCCCGGTGTTCAACGCGCCGTTCAGCAACACCCGCTCCGTCGCCGAACTGGTGATCGGCGAGATCGTGATGCTGATGCGCCGCATCCCCGACAAGAGTGCCGCGGCACATCGCGGCATGTGGGACAAAAGCGCCGCCGGCAGCCACGAGGTGCGCGGCAAGACGCTCGGCATCGTCGGCTATGGCAACATCGGCAGCCAGTTGTCGGTGCTGGCGGAATCCTTTGGCATGCGGGTGATCTATCACGACATCCAGGACCGGCTGCCGCACGGCAACGCGGCGGCGGCGGCGGGGCTGCATGACCTGCTCGGCCGCGCCGACGTGGTCAGCCTGCACGTGCCCGAGACCGCCGCGACCGAAGGCATGATCGGGCCCGACGAGATCGCCGCGATGAAGCCTGGCGCGCTGCTGATCAACAATTCGCGCGGCACCGTGGTGGATCTCGCCGCCGCCGCCGCCGCGTTGCGCGCGGGCCATCTGTCCGGGGCCGCGGTCGATGTATTTCCCACCGAGCCCGCCAGCAACAACGAGAAATTCGTCTCGCCGTTGCAGAACCTGCCCAACGTGCTGCTCACGCCGCATATCGGCGGCAGCACCGCCGAGGCGCAGGAGCGGATCGGCGAGGAGGTCGGCAGGCGGCTGGTGGAATACAGCGACAGCGGTTCGACCGTCGGCGCGGTGAATTTCCCGCAGGTGCAGTTGCCGACACGGCCGAACGGCATCCGCTTCATGCACGTGCATCGCAACGTGCCGGGACTGTTGCGCAAGGTGAACGACGTGTTCGGCGATTTCGGGCTCAACATCGCCGCCCAGTTCCTGCAAACCGAGGGCGACATGGGCTATGTCGTCGTCGAATCGGATTCGCCGGCCCATCCGGAGGATATCTTGCAGGCGTTGCGCGGCATCGAGGGCACCATCCGCGCCCGGCTGATCTACTGAGGCGGGCGGGATGCGTCGCGCCACGATGGTTGACCGGGTCGGGGGCAGGACGCAGGATGCGCGATCATGATTTTGCTGATCGATAATTATGACAGCTTCACCTGGAACCTTGTTCAGCTTCTGGGCGAGCTTGGCGAAGCCTGCACCGTGGTCCGCAACGATGAGATCAGCGTCGCCGAGGTGATGGCGGCACCACCACAGGCGATCGTGCTGTCGCCGGGCCCGTGCACGCCCAACGAGGCCGGCATCTGCCTTGACCTGATCGCCGCGGCGGCGGGAACCGTGCCGATGCTGGGGGTGTGCCTGGGCCATCAGGCGATCGGCCAGGCGTTCGGCGGGCAGGTGGTGCGCGCGCCGGTGCCGATGCATGGCAAGCTCTCCTCGATGCGCCATGGCGGCGACGGGCTGTTCGCCGGCCTGCCGGACGGATTCACCGCGACGCGCTATCACAGCCTGATCGTCGCCGCCGACAGCCTGCCGCCGGTGCTCGAAGCCACCGCCTGGAGCGAGGACGGGCTGATCATGGGGCTGCGTCATCGCGAGCTCCCGGTGTGGGGCGTGCAGTTCCATCCCGAAAGCATCGCCAGCCAGCATGGGCACGCGATCGTCGGCAATTTCCTGCGCTTGGCCGGCCGCCGTGACGGGTCCGCCCGTGCCGCCTGATCGCCTTGCGTCGCAGACGGCCCCCGTGCGCGCCGCCGTCGAACCGTCGGTGTCGGGCGAGGGTAACCTCAAGCCGCTGATCGCCAAGGTCGCGACCGGAGCGGCGCTGACCGAGCAGGAGGCCGAGGACGCCTTCGGCATCATCATGTCGGGTGCGGCAACACCCGCGCAGATCGCCGGGCTGGTGATGTCGATGCGGGTGCGCGGTGAAGTGGTGGCCGAGATGGTCGGGGCGGTGCGCGCCGTGCGGGCGCGGATGCTGGCGGTGGCGGCCCCGGAAGACGCGATCGATGTGTGCGGCACCGGCGGCGACCATGCCGGCACGCTGAACGTCTCGACCGCGGTGACCTTCGTGGTCGCCGGCCTCGGGGTGCCGGTGGCCAAGCATGGCAACCGCGCGCTGTCCTCGCGCACCGGTGGGGCGGATGTGCTCCAGGCGCTGGGCGTGCACACCGATATCCCGCCCGAATGGCTGTCCACCGTGCTGCGCCGCGCCGGCTCCACCTTCCTGTTCGCGCCACGCCACCACGCCGCCTGGCGCCACGCCGCGGGTGTTCGCGTCGAGCTTGGCACCCGCACCATCTTCAATCTGCTGGGCCCGATGGCCAATCCGGCCCGCGTGCGCCGCCAGCTCGCCGGCGTCTTCGACCCGGTCTGGCTCGCCCCCATGGCGCAGACGCTGGGGCGGCTGGGCAGCACCCATGTCTGGCTGGTGCATGGCATGGGGCTCGATGAGCTGACCGTCGCCGGGCAGAGCCAGGTGGTGGAATTCGCCCATGGGGTGCAGCGCGCCTTCAGCGTGTCGCCTGGCGATGTCGATCTGCCGGTCAGCCCGATCGAGGCGATCCGTGGCGGCGACGCGACCGAGAACGCCGCGGCACTGCTGGCGCTGCTCCACGGTGAGGCCGGCGCCTATCGTGACACGGTGTTGCTCAACGCCGCCGCGGCGCTGATCGTCGCCGGGCGGGTCGGCGATCTGCGCTCGGGTGTGGCGATGGCGGCAGGCTCGATCGATTCCGGCGCGGCGATGGCGGCGCTCGATGCATTGCGACGTGAGACCGCGGCGGTTCCGGTCGTTGCCGGGCGCTGACGGGGCCATCGATCGGCCGATCAACGAGGAGTGGGTTTGTAGTGTCTGAGATGATGACGGGCGAGGACACGCTGGCGCGGATATGTTCGACGACCATCGAGGAGGTCGGCCGACGTCGCGGGCTGACGCCGATCGCCAGCCTGCGCCAGCAGGTGGCGTCGATGGGCGACCAGCCACGCGGGTTTGGTGCCGCGCTGATGGATTCGGTCGCGCATACCGGCTTCGGGCTGATCGCCGAAATCAAGAAGGCATCGCCTTCCGGCGGGTTGATCCGCCCGGAGTTCGCGCCCGAGGCGCTGGCCCAGGCCTATGTGCGCGGCGGCGCGGCGTGCCTGTCGGTGCTGACCGATACCCCGTATTTCAGTGGCGCGCTGGAGCATCTCAGCCGCGTGCGCGCCGCGGTCAGCATTCCGGTGCTGCGCAAGGATTTCATCCTCGATCCCTGGCAGGTCTACGAAAGCCGCCTGATCGGCGCGGACTGTATTTTGTTGATCATGGCGGCGCTGTCGAACGAGATGGCGCGCGAGCTGGAGGCGCATGCGCGCGGGCTCGACATGGATGTGCTGGTCGAAGTGCACAACGAGGCCGAGCTGGAGCGCGCGCTTGGTTTGCAGACCAAGCTGATCGGCATCAACAACCGCAACCTCAAAACGCTGAACACCGACCTTTCCACCACCCTGCGGCTGGCCGAGTTGGTGCCGCCGGACCGGTTCCTGGTGGCCGAGAGCGGCATTCGCACGCATGACGACGTGCGCCGGCTGGCCGCGGTGGGCGCGCGCGCGATCCTGGTCGGCGAAAGCCTGCTGCGGCAACCCGATGTCGCCGTGGCGGCGCGCACCCTGCTCGGCGGCGCGGCCTGACGCGATGACCGGCGGGCTCACCCATTTCGACGCGCAGGGGCGGGCCGCGATGGTGGATGTGTCGGCCAAGGCGACGACCGCGCGCAGCGCCACCGCCGCCTGTTCGGTGATCATGCGCCCCGAGACCATCGCGATCATCGCCGCCGGCACCGCCGCCAAGGGAGACGTGCTGGGGGTCGCGCGGCTCGCCGGCATCATGGCCGCCAAACGCACCGCCGAGTTGATCCCGCTGTGCCATCCGTTGCCGATTTCGGCCGCCGCCGTCGAGCTGGAACTCGATCACGCGGCGTCGGCCGTGCTGATCCGCGCCACCGTGCGCACCACCGGGCAGACCGGGGTGGAGATGGAGGCGCTGACGGCGGCAAGCGTCGCCGCGCTCACCGTCTATGATATGTGCAAGGCGGTGGATCGCGGCATGCGCATCGAGGCGCTGCGGGTGGTGCACAAG
>DAHWBL010000311.1 GCA_027323595.1 Acetobacteraceae bacterium
GCCTGGCCGCTGCTGGCGATGCTGCTGCTGTCCGCCTGTGCCGCCAACCGCGCGGCGGTCGGCCCGTCCTATGTCGTCGGCTCCGACCCGCGTGACTGCGCCCCCTTCGCGCGCACCCAATCCGGCCTCGCGCTCTACGGCGCCGCCGCCGACTGGTGGGACGAGGCCGGCGGCACCTACGCCGAAAGCCACCGCCCGGCCCCCGGCGCGGTGCTGGTGTTCCGCCGCGGCGGCTCCCTGCCGGACGGGCATGTCGCGGTGGTGCGCGAACTGGACGGCCCACGCCGCATCCTGGTGGACCAGGCGAACTGGGTGCACCACCATCTCAGCCGCGGCGAGCCGGTGGTCGATGTGTCGCCGCGCAACGACTGGTCGCAGGTGCGGGTCTGGTGGAGCCCCGCCGGCCAGCTCGGCACCACCGTCTACCCGACCTACGGCTTCATCCTGCCCCGCCAGCCGATGGCGTCCGCCGACAGCGGCGGTTGAACCGCACGGTTGATGCCGACGCCCGGTGGGTCCACAAGCCGGCGATGACCGACCCCACCCGCGAAGCCGCCTTCGACCTGCTGACCGCCGTGCTGGAGCGGCACCGAAGCCTCGATGACGCGCTGGCCGGCCTGCACGCGATGCCCCCGCGCGACCGCGCCGCGGGACATCGCCTCGCCGCCGCCGTGCTGCGCCGCGCCCCCAGCCTCGACCTGGTGCTGGAGCCGCTGCTGCACCGCGCGCCGCCGCCGCCGGTGCGCACATTGCTGCGCATGGGCGCCGCCCAGCTGCTGCTGCTCGACACCCCCGCCCACGCCGGCGTGTCCACCATCGTCGCCCTCGCCCGCGCCCGCAAACTCGCCGCCTTCACCGGGCTGATCAACGCGGTGCTGCGCCGGCTCGCCGAGGGCGGCCCCGCCCTGCTGGAGGGCATCGACGCGCCGCGCGCCGACACCCCGGCCTGGCTGTGGGCAAGCTGGGGGGCCAATGCCCGCGCCATCGCCACCGCGCACCAGCTCGAAGCCCCGCTGGACCTCACCCTGGCTCCCGGCGCCGTCGCGCCCGAGGGCGCGGTCCTGCTGCCCACCGGCAGCGTCCGGCTGCCCGCCGGCACCCGCGTCACCGAGCTGCCCGGCTTCGCCGAAGGCGGCTTGTGGGTGCAGGACGCCGCCGCCGCGCTGCCCGCCCGGCTGCTCGGGGCGCGCCCCGGCGAACGCATCGCCGATCTGTGCGCCGCCCCCGGCGGCAAAACCGCCCAGCTCGCCGCCGCCGGTGCCATCGTCACCGCCGTCGAGCGCGACCCCACCCGCGCCGCGCGCCTCGCCGAAAACCTCGCCCGGTTGCGCCTGCCCGCCGACATCGTCATCGCCGACGCCACCGCCTGGACGCCGGGCGAACAATTCGACGCGATCCTGCTCGATGCCCCCTGCACCGCCACCGGCACCATCCGCCGCCATCCCGACATCGTGCATCTGCGCCGCCCGCGCGACGTCACCGCCATGGCCGAACAGCAGCAGCATCTGCTCGCCGCCGCCGCCCGCATGCTGCGCCCCGGCGGGCGGCTGGTGTTCGCCACCTGCTCGCTGCAACCGCAGGAAGGCCCCGACCAGGTCACCCAGGCGCGCCTGTCCGCGCTCGGCCTCGGCCTGGACCCGATCACCCCCGCCGAGCTGCCCGGCCTTGGCGAAGCCATCCCAGGCCTTGGCGAAGCCATTATTGACGGCACCCTGCGCACCCATCCGGGCATGTGGCCCGACCGCGGCGGGCTGGACGGGTTCTTCGCCGCGCGGCTGATCCGCGCCGGTTGAACCCTGCACACGGCTTGTGCCCGGCGGAGTCCGATGTCTACAAGCGCGCATGGCCCGCTCCCCGCGACCGCTGATCATCGCCCCCAGCCTGCTGTCGGCCGATTTCGCCCGGCTCGGCGCCGAAGTCGCCGCGATCGAGGCGGCCGGGGCCGACTGGCTGCATCTGGACATCATGGACGGGCATTTCGTCCCCAACATCACCTTCGGCCCCGCCCTGATCCGCGCCCTGCGCCCGCATTGCGGCCTGCCGTTCGACGCGCATCTGATGATCGCGCCAGCCGACCCCTACATCGCCGCCTTCGCCGAGGCAGGCTGCGACCATATCTCGATCCACCCCGAGGCCGGCCCGCACCCGCACCGCTCGCTGCAGCTGATCCGCTCCCTCGGTAAAAAACCCGGCATCGTGCTGAACCCCGGCACCCCGGTCGCGATGGTGGAAAACCTGCTCGATCTCACCGACCTGATCATGGTGATGACGGTCAATCCCGGCTTCGGCGGCCAGGCCTTCCTGACCAGCCAGCTCGCCAAGATCGCCACCCTGCGCGCCATGATCGATGCGTCCGGCCGCGACATCGCGCTGCAGATCGATGGCGGCATCGCCGAAGCCTCCGCCCGCGCGGTGATCGAGGCCGGCGCCGACACGCTGGTCGCCGGCACCGCGGTGTTCGGCGCGCCGGACTATCGCGCCGCGATCGCCGGGCTGCGCGCCGCCGGACAATGGCGGGTCTGATGGGGCAACGCTGATGGAATTCTGGCCCACCCGCCAAATCCGCCAGGTGCTGGCACGCCTGCCCAGCCTCAGGCTGCGCGCCCTGCCCGACGCGCCGGCACCGGCGGTGCGCGACGTGTGGCCGGGCGACGGACTCGCCGGCGCGCGCCTGCTGGCCGGCGAGCTGGCGATGGCCGGCGGCGCGATGCAGCTGCGCCCCGGCCAGCCCGGCTGCTGGACCGACGAGACCGCCTCGGCGCTGCTGCGCGCCCACGCGCACGGCTTCACCTGGCTGCGCGACCTGCGCGCGCTCGGCACCGACGCCGCCCGCGCCACCGCCCGCGCCCTGGTCGCGGACTGGCTCACCGCCGGCCAGGCCAGCGCCATCGCCAGCCGCCCCGACGTGGCGGGCGCGCGCATCACCGCCTGGCTCGCCAACTGG
>DAHWBL010000324.1 GCA_027323595.1 Acetobacteraceae bacterium
TGATCTGCGCGCGCCATCCACCGTTCGTTTGAAAAAGCTCGACCAGCTCATCGCCGCCGGCCGGCTCGCGCCTGATCTGCGCTGGCGCGCGCCATGATCATCGCCCCCACCGCCATCGCCGGCGTGCATCTGATCGATCCCGAGCCGCACCATGACGCACGCGGCTTTTTCGCGCGCATGTTCGACGACGCCGCGTTTGCCGCCGCCGGGTTGGCGACGCATTTCACCCAGATGAACAATTCCCTGAGCCACCAACAAGCAACCTTGCGCGGCCTGCATTACCAATTGCCACCGTCGGCCGAGGTGAAGCTGCTGCGCTGCGTGCGCGGCGCGCTGCGCGACATCGCGCTCGATCTGCGCCCTGGTGCCGGCTTCGGCCAATGGATCGCCGCCGAACTGACCGCCGACAACCGCCGCATGATCTACCTCCCGCACGGCGTCGCGCACGGCTTCATCACCCTCACCGACGATACCGAGGCGCTCTATCTCACCACCGCCGCGCATGATCCGGCGCGCGAACGCGGCATCCGCTGGGATGATCCGCGCTTTCGTATCGACTGGAATCAGCCCCCAGCCTCGATCTCGGACAAGGACCGGAGCTGGCCGGATTTCGACCCCGCGTTTCACGACGTCGGCGCGTTCGCCCGATGAAAATTCTGCTGACCGGAGCAAGCTCCTTCACCGGCATGTGGTTCGCCCGCCGGCTCGCCGAAGCAGGGCACGAGCTGGTGCTGCCGCTGCCGCGCGCGCAGTATCACGAACCACCGCGCGCTGATCGAGTGCGACAGCTCGCGTCCATCGCAACCCCGATCTGGAACATGCGCTTTGGCGATGACGCCTTCCTCGCCCTGGTGCGCGACCAGCATTTCGACATCCTCGCCCACCACGCCGCGGTGGTCGGCGATCATCGCGCCGCCGATTTTGACGTGCTCGCCGCGGTCGCCGCCAACACCCATCGGATCGACACGGTTTTAGAGGCGATGCGCACGCGCGGTCTGCGCGGGGTGATCGCCACCGCCTCGGTGTTCGAACCCGACACCGGCGCCGGCGAGGCCCCGTTGCGTGCTGTCTCCGCCTACGGATTGTCGAAGGGGCTGAGCGGACAGATCATCCGCCACCACTGCCTCGCGCGCGGCATCGCGCTCACGCGCTTCGTGCTGCCAAACCCGTTCGGCGCCTTCGAGGAGCCGCGATTCTGCACCCACCTGGTGCGCTGCTGGCAGCGCGGCGAAACCGCGCAGGTGCGCACGCCGCTCTATGTCCGCGACAATCTGCCGGTGAGCCTCGCCGCGAACCGCTACGCCGCCGCCATCGCCGCGCTTGCCACCGGCACGGCCCCCGCCGAGATCGCGCCCTCCGGCTATGTCGAAAGCCAGGCCAGCTTCGCCGAGCGGCTGGCGCGCGAACTCGGCCCCCGCCTTGGCGTGCCCACACCGTTGCACATGTGCACGCAAACCGACTTCGCCGAGCCGCTGATGCGGGTGAACACCGAGCCGATGCTCGCCCACGCCGACCCCGCCGCGCTTACCCGCTTCTGGGACGAGCACGCGGCGTTCTATGCCGCCTGATCACGCACCAGATCGGCCAGCGCGAGCGAGGCGGTGAGCCCCGGGCTTTCGATGCCGAACAGATTGACCAGCCCCGGCACCGCGACCGGCAGGAAATCCTGCGCGGGCGCGCCTTGCGGCACGATTTTCGGACGAATCCCCGCATAGGCCGGCACCAGCGCGGCCGCATCCAGCCCCGGCCAGTAGCGCCGCACCGCGGTCGCGAACCGGGCGCCACGCGCCTGATCGACGACGTAATCCTCCGCCTCCACCCACTCCACATCCGGCCCGAACCGCGCCGCACCGCCCAGATCGAGCGTCAGATGCACGCCAAGCCCACCCGGCACCGGCACCGGATAGATCAGCCGCCGAAACGGCGCGCGTCCCGACAGCGCGAAATAACTGCCCTTGGCCAGATACAGCGGCGGGATCAGGGCCGGATCGAGCCCGCCGATGCGCCGCGCCAGCGGCACGGCACCAAGCCCGGCCGCATTCACCACCAGCCGCGCGGCCAGCCGCATCGGCGCCTCGCCACCAACCGACAGCTCCACCCCGTCCGCCCGCACCTGCCCGCCCTCCACCGGCGCATGAAAGGCGAAGAACGCACCCGCCGCCTCCGCCGCGCCGCGCAGGGCCAGCATGTAGCCGGCGGAATCGATGATGCCGGTGACCGGCGACAGCAGCGCGCCGTGGCAGGCGAGTTCCGGTTCCTCCGCCCGCACATCCGCCGCCGACAGAAGCCGCAGCCCCTCCACCCCGTTGGTCTGCGCGCGCGCCGCGATCGCCCCCAGAAGCTGCGCCTCGGCCGCGTCCGTCGTCACGATCAGCTTGCCCGGCCGCGCCCACGCCACCCCATGCTCATCGCAAAAACGGGTGAGCGCGCGCCGTCCCGCCACCGACAGCCGCGCCATCAGGCTGCCGGGCGGATAATAGATGCCCGCATGGATGACCTCGCTGCTGCGCGAGGAAATGCCGGTGCCGATCGCCCCGGCCGCCTCCAGCACCAGCACCTCGCGCCCGGCCAGCGCCAGCGCGCGCGCCACCGCGAGCCCGATCACCCCGGCCCCGATCACCACGCAATCGAGGCGCTCCATCAGCTAGTTCTTGAAAAACGCACCGAGTGCCGCCGTCTCGGTCCCGGTTCCGGCCACATCCTCGGCGAGCCGCGCATACAGGGCCGCCACCGCTTCATAGATCGCCGCGGACGCCGGATCGTCGGCAAGAAATTCCGACACTTCCTGCATCTCCGCGACCCATCGATAGGCCTTGGGAAACATCCCCGGCACCTGGGTCTCGAACCAGGACAACATGAACGGCAGGCTGCGCGCCATCTCAGCCCGCAGCGCCGGCGCGGCACCGCAGCGATCGGCCGCCAGAATCATCGCCGACGCGAGCGCGGTCACCCCCTTGGTGATGCCGCCGTAGCACATCTTGAGCCCCGAGGCCGCGCCCACCGCGCCCTCCAGCAGCCGTGTCTCGAGCCCGAACGAGGCGAGCCCCATCGCCGCGGGCGCATCCGCGCCGCTGAGGTAGAACACCGGCCCGCCGCGCCCGGCCACCGGTGGCGCGCCGATGATCGAGCCATCGACGAAGCGCGCTCCGCTCGGCGCGATCGCGGCGGCCACCGCCTCGGCGGTCGCCGGGCTGATCGCGTTGCAATCGACAAAGATCGCCTTGCGGGTGGCGGCGGTGAGCGGGCCGGCCATGCGGTGGGCCAGCGCCAACGCCTCACCTGGCGGCAGGATCGAGAGGAAAAAATCCGCCGCCGCCAGCGCCTCGGCCGGCGCGTCCTGCATCCCCGCCGCCGCCGCGCGCGCCCGCGACGCCGCCGACCGCCCGGCCAGTTCGGTGATCACGCGCGCGCCGTTGTCGTGCAGTCTCCTGCCCACCGCCGCGCCCATCGCACCACAGGAAACGACCGCGATGGTGGGCGGCATGGGCAGGCTCATCGCGCGCCCCGAATGTCGGGCACCGCCTCGATCACGGCGGGAATAGAGGCCTCGTTCAGCGGCGCCATGATATGCGCGCCGGCCACGCCCTTGATGGCGGCCAGGCCCCGCAGCAGCTCCACCGCGATCGCCCGTCCCTCCGCCTTCGGATCGGCCGCCGCCTCCATCCGTTCGACATAGGCGTCAGGGATGATGGTGCCGAACAGATTGTCGCGCATCCAGCGCGCCGAACGCGCCGAGGCGAGCGGGGCGATGCCGATCAGCAGATGGAACTTCCCGCCCAGCCCGGCCGCGTCGAGGGCGGCGACATAGCGGCGCACCACATCGAGATCCATGCAGAACTGGGTCTGCGCGAACTGCATCCCGCCGGCGGATTTGGCCGCCAGTGATTTCGGCTCCCAGCCTGGCTTGGGATCGACCGGCGCGTCCGCTCCGCCAAGGAAGAAATCGGCGGTGCCGGTCACCTTGCGTCCGTTCGGCAGCTCGGCATCGTCGCGCAACCCGCGCGCCGTCTGCATCAGTGCCGCGGAGGTGATGTCGAACACCGGCTTGGTCTCCGGCTGGTCGCCGGCCTTTGGATCGTCGCCGGTCAGCAAAAGAAGATTGCGCACGCCAAACGCGGCGGCCGCCATCAGGTCGCCTTGCAGCGCGATCCGGTTGCGGTCGCGGCAGGTGAGTTGCAACACCGGGTCCATGCCCGCCTGCACCAGCAGCGCCGCCGCCGCCACCGGCGACAGCGCGGCGCGCGCGGAGGCGCCATCGGTCAGGTTCACCGCGTCCGCGCGCCCCTTCAGCGGCAGCGCCTTGTCGAGCAGGAACGACGCGGCGAGTGTCGCCGGCGGGGTGATCTCGGCGGTGATCGCAAAGCGCCCCGCATCGAGCACCCGCCGCAGCCGTCCGGCCGAAAAATCCGCATCCGCCGCCATCATCGCCTCTCCCGAAATGTCACCCGGTGGCGCTGCGCTTTCGCGAGATGACATAGCTCTCGTCCCAGAACCACAGGCCGCCATGCTTGTGGAGCACTTCCTGGGTGGCGTCCAGATAACGCCGATCGGTGATCACCTCCGACAGCCGCTGGTCCTCGATCTGCGCCACATAGACCGCCGCGTTCCAGGCCGCGAACAAGGTGGAGGTGCCGATCGCGCTGCCGCTGATCTCGCCGGGCAGCGTGTGCATGGAATAGCGAAACAACGAGCGCGCATCGGCATATTCGTTGAAATTCAAATCCCGCGCGGCGTTGCCAAGCTCCTGGCGGGTGGCGCGCAGCAACTGGTGACGGTCGCCCTGGAACGGCTGCTCGCCAGGCCATATCCGGTCGATGATCTCCATCCCCGGATCATTGCCATGGCTGTGAATGCCGATCAGCCGCCCACCTGGCGCCAGATGGCGGGCCAGCGGGGCCAGCACCTTCTTCGCCTTGAATTCCACCGAGGCGCGGGCGCGATATGGCTGGCTGGCGATGATCAGATCGAACTCCGATCGCACCGCGCCGCGGCGGGGCCGCACCGCATCCAGCGCGAACTTGCAGTCCTCACGATAAATCACCAGCACCACCGGACGCTCGTACAGCGGATTGCCGGTCTTGAGCGAGGATTTGGCGCGCCAGTGCTCGGCGAGGAACGGCTGCAGATCGGTGATCTGCTCCTCGAACTCGTGGCTGGTGGTGCCACGCAGCGCCACCTCCTCCCACACCAGGCTCGATGCCGCGGTCAGCGAATGCGGGGTCAGCAGCGGCGCCTCGCCATAATACATGTTGGTCAGCACCAGCACGCTGGACGGATGCTCGAACAACCGGTCCGGCATCTTGTCGAGACACAGCCGCACATCTTCGAGGCTGATCTCCTTGCCGACGATGTAGGTGGGCACATTGGGAAAGCGATGATGCAATGACCGCATCACACGGCTGAGCACGGTGCCGTCGCCCACCCCGGCGTCGAACAGCCGCAATGCCGGTGGCCGCGGATGGATGTTGGCCAGCTCCATGCTGACCCGTTCGGCGACCACCCATTTTTCCGAACAGGTGTTGACGAACATCAGATATTTCTGCCGGTTGTCGAAGAACCGGAAATTGCGCTCGCCGTCGCCCGGATCCACCGCCGCCGCCGGTGTGGGCGGTGCGGCCGGCGCGATCAGCCGGCCGTTGCCGGGCGGGTTCGCATCGATGAAGGCGCGGATGCGCTCGACGGTGGTTGCGGTCACCCGTCCACCGAAACGCAGCCTGCCGGAAAGCTTGCCGTCATTGACCGCGAGCCGCCCGAAGGTGGACTCCGCCATCCCGGCGCTGCGGCAATAATCGGTGATTTCAACCAGCAATCTCTGTGCGTCCACGCCACCCTCCACTTCGCGGCCCTGGGCCGTCATTCTGGTGGGCGATGCTCCGCGTTCGCGGGCATGGACGCAAGGGAAAATCTGCCCACAAACAGAAGTGGGCTAATCGTGGGCATCCTAAAACTGCGCGTCGCGCACCAGATAGGCGGTCAGCTCCGCGACGGCGCCGCGCACGCGCTCGGTTCGGTCCCCGTTTGGCGCGCTTTGCCACGCATCGAGTGCGTGGCGCGCCCGCTGGTCGAGCACCACCAGCCGCGCCAGCACGTCGGGGTCCACATGGCCCGAAGCAAGATAGGCACCCTCGGCGATGCGCGCGGCGCTGTAGGCCGCCTTGGGGTCCATCGACATCAGCGCCACGTCGTCATCGGGCGGGCCAAACCCGGCGCAGCCGACGAGCACGAGCGCCGGCAGCAGGCTCGCCCACTTGCTGCGGGCGCCCGCCAATTCAGATGTCCAGCACCAGCACCGGCGACAGCGACCGCGAGCAGCAGGGGGTGATCTGCTTGTTCGAGGCCTTCTCGCCGTCGGTCTGGTACATGTCACGATGATCGGGGATGCCGCTGATCACATCGACCAGGCAGGTGCCGCACACGCCCTGCTCGCAGGAC
Organism: Acetobacteraceae bacterium; assembly: GCA_027323595.1. Lineage (GTDB taxonomy): Bacteria > Pseudomonadota > Alphaproteobacteria > Acetobacterales > Acetobacteraceae > CAIVDX01. Next base: position 6,433 of record DAHWBL010000324.1, read on the forward strand.
AGCGGAATGTCGATCCCGGCCTTGGCCAGCGCATCGGCGATCGAGGTGCCCTCCGGCACGACCACGCTTTTGCCGCTGCGCCGTGCCTCGACGGTGAAGCCGGCGCCGGAGGTGTCCACCTCGGCGTTGAAATATTCGCGGTGCACCCGCTCATCGGGGTAGCCGAGCGCGCCCGCCGCGCCGATCACCCATTCCATGAAGCCGCCAGGTCCACACACATACAGATGCGCGCCCTCGGCCGCCGGCGGCAGCCCGGCGGGATTGAATTTCTGCGTGTCCGGGCCGTCGTCGTGATGAATATGCACCACGTCGGCGAACGGCGCGGCCGCCAGTTCGGCGGCGAACGCGGTGCGCGCCGCGCTGCGGGTGCAGTAATGCAGCTCGAATTTCCGCCCCAGCCGATGCAGCCGCCACGCCATCGACAGCAGCGGCGTGACACCGATGCCGCCGCCGAGCAGCAGCGTGCGCGGCGCGTCCTCGGCCAGCACGAAGTTGTTGCGCGGCGCCGACACCTTGATGGTCTGGCCGACCTTGGCCTGGGCATGGATGCCCGCCGAGCCGCCACGGCTTTGCGGTTCGAGCAGGATGCCAAGACGGTAATGCCCGGTCTCGGCGGGGTCGTTGCACAACGAATATTGCCGCACCAGCCCCGGCGCCACATGCACGTCCACGTGCGACCCGGCGGTGAAACCCGGCAGGCCGCCGCCGCCCGGAGCCGCAAGCTCCAGCGCGATGATCCCCTCGGCCACGCCCTCGCGGCGCCGCACCACCAGTTCGATCAGCCCAGCCTCGTCAGCCACCGTTCGCCCCCACCTGCAGACACCAAAACCAGCCCCCGAATAGGCCGACGCATCCGGCGGAGGCAAGAGTTTAACCGTCTATATCGGCAATCAATAGACCACCACCGAACGGATCGATTCGCCGCGCTCCATCAGCGCGAACCCCTCATTGATCTGCTCCAGCTTCAGCGTGTGGGTGATCAGCGGATCGATCTCGATCTTGTTGTCCATGTACCAGTCCACGATCCGCGGCACGTCGGTCCGCCCACGCGCGCCACCGAAGGCCGAGCCGATCCACCGCCGCCCGGTCACCAGTTGGAAGGGCCTGGTGCTGATCTCCTGGCCGGACGCCGCGACACCGATGATGGTCGAGACCCCCCAGCCGCGATGGCAGCATTCCAGCGCCTGGCGCATCAGCGTGATGTTGCCCACGCACTCGAACGAATAATCCGCCCCGCCGCCGGTCAACTCGACCAGATGCCCGACCAGATCGCCCTTGATTTCCTTGGGGTTGACGAAATGCGTCATGCCGAACTGCCGCGCCATCGCCTCACGCTCGGGGTTGATATCGACACCCACGATCATGTCCGCGCCGACCAGCTTCGCCCCCTGGATGACGTTCAGCCCGATCCCGCCGAGCCCGAACACCACCACGTTCGCGCCCGGCTCCACCTTGGCGGTGAACAGCACCGCGCCGATCCCGGTGGTGACGCCGCAGCCGATACAACAAATCTTGTCGAACGGCGCGTCAGGGCGAACCTTGGCCAGCGCGATCTCGGGCAGAACCGTATAGTTCGCGAAGGTCGAACAGCCCATGTAATGCAGCACCGGGCGGCCCTTGTGGGAAAACCGGCTGGTGCCATCAGGCATCAGCCCGCGCCCCTGGGTCGCGCGGATGGCGGTGCACAAATTGGTCTTGCGGCTGAGGCAGGATTTGCAGCCGCGACATTCGGGCGTGTAGAGCGGGATCACATGGTCGCCGGGCTTGAGCGAACTCACCCCCGCCCCGACCTCAACCACCACCCCCGCGCCCTCATGGCCCAGGATCGCCGGAAACAGCCCTTCCGGATCGGCGCCGGAGAGGGTGTATTTGTCGGTATGGCAAATGCCGGTCGCCTTGATCTCCACCAGCACCTCGCCGGCGCGCGGGCCGTCGAGCTGAACAGTGGTGACCTCAAGCGGCTTGCCGGCCTCAAAGGCGACGGCGGCGCGAACATCCATGATCGTACTCCTCAAACGCCCATATAGCGGGCGCGCAAATCCGGTTGGGCGAGGAATTCGGCCGAGCTGCCGTTCCACACCACCATGCCTTTTTCGACGATGAAATGCCGGTCGGCGATGCGCAGCAGATGATCAAGATTCTTGTCGATCACCAAAATCGCCTGGCCACGCGCGCGCACCTGCTCAAGACAACGCCAGATCTCCAGCCGGATCAGCGGCGCGAGCCCCTCGGTCGCCTCATCGAGGATCAGCAGCCGCGGGTTCGTCAGCAGCGCCCGGCCGATCGCCAGCATCTGCTGCTCGCCACCCGAAAGCTGGTTGCCCCAGTTTTCGAGCCGCTCGGCCAGGCGCGGGAACAGCCCTACCACCTTGTCGAAATCCCACGCATCGGCCACGCCGCTGCGGTTCGCCTGCGTCGCCAGCAGATTTTCGCGCACCGTCAAATTGGGGAAAATCCGCCGCCCCTCCGGCACCAGCCCCAGTCCGGCGCGCGCCACCTTGTGCGACGGCCACCCACGGATCGGCCGGCCCATGAAACTGATCTCGCCGGCCCGGCTCGGGATCATGCCCATCACCGACTTGATGGTGGTGGTCTTGCCCATGCCGTTGCGGCCCATCAGCGTCACCACTTCGCCCTCGCCGACACGAAACTCCATGCCGAACAGAACCTGGCTCTGGCCGTACGCGGTTTGCAGCCCCTTCACCTCAAGCATTGGCGGCCTCCGCGGCGGCGGCTTCCTCGGCCTCGTCGCCAAGATAGGCGTGCTGCACTTCCGGATTGGCACGCACCTCGTCGGGCAGCCCGGTGGCGATCACCTTGCCATACACCAGCACCGAAATCCGGTCGGCCAGGGCAAACACCGCGTCCATGTCGTGCTCGATCAGCAATATGGTATATCGGCGCTTCAAGGTTTGCAGAAAACTCACCATCCGCTGGCTTTCCTCGCGCCCCATGCCGGCCATCGGCTCATCGAGCAGCAGCAGCTTCGGCTCGGTGGCCAGCGCGATCGCCACTTCGAGCTGGCGCTGCTCACCGTGCGACAGCAACCCCGCCGGCACATCCGCGCGCGCCGCCAGATCGACCTGCTCCAGCACCCGCCGCGCCGGCATGATCAGCGCGGGATCGGTGCGCGCATTGCGCCAGAAATGAAACGAGTGCCCGAGCCGGGCCTGCACCGCCATGGCGACATTGTCGAGCGCGCTGAATTCCGGACAGATCGAGGTGATCTGAAACGACCGCACCAGCCCCAGCCGCGCGCGCCTGGGCATCGGCAGGTCGGTGATGTCCTGGCCGTCGAAGCGCACTCGCCCCGCGGTCGGCGCCATTTCTCCCGACAATTGCGCCACCAGCGTGGTCTTGCCCGCGCCGTTCGGGCCGATGATGGCGTGCAGCTCGCCCGGCACCAGCGAGAGCGACACATGATCGGTCGCCACCAGCCCGCCAAAGCGCTTGACCAGGTCGGTGGTCTGCAAAATCGGCTCGGCCATGTTCATACCTCCCTGCCGCGGACGACGAAGCCGAACAAGCCCGCCCGGGCGAACAATACCACCAAAATCAGGAACGGACCGAACACCACCGCCCAATGGGTGGTGTAGGAGCCGATCACCAGCCGCAGCAACAAATACGCCGCCGCCCCCAGCACCGGCCCGATCAGGCTGCCAAGCCCACCCAGCACCACCATCGAGATCAGCTCGCCCGAGCGCGTCCAGGACAGATCGCCAGGGCTCACGAAAGTCTGATAATTGGCGAGCAGAATTCCGGCCACCCCGGCGAAGCCGCCGGCGATGACAAAGGCGGCGAGCCGGTACGGCCGGGTCGGCACCCCCACCGCGGCCAGCCGCCGTTCGTTCTGCCGCACCCCGCGCAGCACCATGCCAAAACGGCTGCCCACGATCGCGCGCATCGCCAGAAAACACAGCAGCAGCACGGCAAAACAAAAATAATAGAAATTCGTGTTGTCCGAGATGTCGAGCAACGGCAGCTCCGACCGACCGCCCATCGACAGCCCCTCATCGCTGCCATACAGCGTCCAACCGCTGAAGCCGTAATAGACCATCTGCGCGAAAGCCAGCGTGAGCATGAAGAACACGGTGCCCCCGGCCTGGGTGCAGACCAGCCCGATCAGCGCGGCCGCCAGCATCGACACCGCGATCGCCGCGGGCCAGGCGATCAGCGCGTTGGTGGTGCCCGGGATCAGCCCCAGGAACAGGCTGCCGTCGCCGGCGTGGAAATCGAGAATTCCCACGGTATATCCGGCAAGCCCGACAAAGGCCGCATGCCCGAAACTGACCAGCCCGCCATAGCCCAGGATCAGGTCCAGACTCATTGCGGCGAGCCCCATCGCCATGATCTGGATGAACTGGCGGATCAGGAACGGCTCATGCAGCCAGCCCGCCAGCGGCGGGATCAGCGCGAGTACCGCGAAACACAGCGTCGTGGCGCCGCCGCGCCGCGACAAAAACGCCGATGGCTTCTCAGACATTGGCCGGCAGCAACCCGCGCGGACGAACGAACAGCAATCCGGCCATCAGCACATAGATGCAGATTTGCCCGACCGACGCCGGCAGCAACACCCGCGCGTAGGTGTCCACGATGCCCACCAGCAGCGACGCCGCGAGCGCGCCGCGCACCGAGCCGATGCCGCCGATCACGATCACCACCAGCGTCAGGATCACGATGCCGTCACCCATGCCCACCTGCACCGAATAGATCGGCGCGGCCATGATGCCGGCGAGCCCCGCCAGCGCGGCACCAAGCCCGAACACCAGCGTGAACAACGTCTTGATGTCCACCCCCAGCGCCGCGACCATGCCCCGATCGGACGCACCGGCACGGATCAACATGCCGATGCGGGTGCGGGTGATCAGCACATAAAGCAAACCGGCCACCACCAGGCCCGCGATGATCACCGCGAGGCGAAAGGTGGGATAGGTCAGGCCAGGGATGAAACTGATCGTGCCATTGAGAAAATCCGGCAGCTTCATGCGCAGGCTGGCCGGCCCCCAGATGATCTTGGCGATCTCGTTGAGAAACAGGATCAGCCCGAAGGTGCACAGCACCTGGTCCAGACGCGGGCGCGAATACAGCGTGCGCAGCGTGCTCATCTCCATCGCGATCCCCACGATCGCGGTCGCCGGGATCGCCAGCACCACCGCCCACAGATAGGAGCCGGTCCATTGCTGGACCGACACGCCGATGAACGCGCCGAGCATATACAGCGACCCGTGCGCCAGATTGATCAGATTGACGATGCCAAACACCAGCGTCAGCCCGGCCGCCATCAAAAACAGCATCAGGCCGAACTGGATGCCGTTGAGGAGTTGCTGAACCAGCAGCATCGCGAAATGCCTTCCAGCCTCGATCAGCCGCCGGTCATCTTGCAGTCTTTGGCGTAGACATCGACATAATCGTGCAGCACCACGACCGGGTTGGCCATGATCGGCTTGCCGGCGGCGTTCTTGGCCACGGTGGCGACGTAGTAATCCTCCACCGGCATGTTGTTCACGCCGAACCGGAAGGGCTTGCCGGTCACCTGCACGAACTGCGCGGTCTTGATGGCATGGCGCAGCGCGTCCTTGTCCTCGATCTTGCCGCCGAGCGATTTCACCGCGGCATCCAGGATCAGCGCCACGTTATAGGCCGCGGCTGCCTGCGAGGACGGAATCTTGCCATAGGCGGCGACGAAATCATCGACGAACTTCTTGTTGATCGGCGCATCGATGCTCTCGGTCCAGTTGGCGCCGATGGGAATGCCCAGCGCCAGATCGCCCAGCCCCGGCAGGTTAGCCTGGTCGAGCGCGTTCATCGTGTACAGCGGCACCTTGTCCTTCATCCCGGCCTGGTTCCACTGCTGGATGAAATTGGATTCCTGCCCGGCGGGGAAGAAGATGAACAGCGCCTTGGGCGCGGCGGCCTGAATCTCGGAGATTTCGGCGGCGAAATCCATCTGCGTCATCTGGGTGTATTTTTCAGCCACCACCTTGCCGGTGAAGTGGCGCTTCACGCCCGCCAGCATGTCCCGGCCGGCCTGAATCTGCGGGGCGAGCAGATACACGTCCTCCACTTTGCGATCGGCCAGATACTGGCCGGTGGCCTCGGCCAGGGCGTCGTTCTGCCAGCCGACGGAGAAGAAATACGGATCACACTGCCGCCCGGCCAGCACCGAGGGGCCAGGCCCGCCGGAAATAAGGGGAATCTTGGCCTCGCGGGTGATCTTGTTGACCCCCAGCAAGGTGGTCGTCAGCGCCGGGCCGGTGATCACGTCCACCCGGTCGCGCTCGACCATCCTGGTCGCCTGCTGGATCGCCACGTCGGTCTTGTTCTCGTCGTCGCCGGTCACGATCTCCACCGGCAGGCCGCCCAATTTGCCGCCCAGATGCTGCAACCCGAGCTTGAACCCGTCGGTTTCCATCTCGCCATAGGCGGCCTCGGAACCGGTATAGGTGGTGACCAAACCGACCTTGATTTTATCGGCCGCCCAGCCCGCGCTCGGCGCGACGGCCAGGATGGTGGCTAGAAGCAGGCCGGTGCGACGCATCTGACTATTTCCCCCACAATGCCCATCGACGGGCGGATTGCCTGACCACCTCATTGCATAATCCACCCAGCGAAGAAAGAGCGCGACCGATGCCCCGCCCTCAGTGGCGCACCAGCGCCAACACGATCTCGGCGACGATCAGCCCGACGATGGCGATCTCCATCACCGCCGAACGGCTGTCGGACGCCTCGTCATAAAGCGCCGTATAGATGTCGCGGATGATCGCCAGCTTGCGATCGACCGCGGCGTTGAGCCGTGGCACGCGAAACAGATCGAGCGCCGCAGCATAGACCCGCGCGAGATACACGTCCTCGGTCACCTGCAACGCATTATCCACCTTCTCGGTCAGTTCGGTGACCTCGGCGACCAGCGTGGTGAATTGCTGCGCCAGCCGCGCATAGCGTCGCGCCGAAAGCCAGGCCGCCGCGCCGCGCGCCGAACTCACGCGCTCGTACCTGCGCGGCAACTCGAAATCCAGCAGTTCGTCGTAATAGCGCATCTCCAGAAGCTGCGCGTTCGCCACCTCCAGCACATCCGCCACATCGGTGTCCCCGCGCGGCTCGACGATCAACGCCCGATCCCAGCTCAGCGCGACCAGATCGTTCGGAAAATACGAAAACCGCGCCCGCAGCAGATCCGCCCGCGCGCCCTCGGACAGCCGCGCATTCTCCCCCGAGAGAAGCCGCGCCAGATCCACCCGGTCCTGCAACGATGCCGCGGTCAGATTTTCGCCGAACGCGGTCACCACCGCCAGCAGATAATCCTCATGGATCAGCCAGTTGATCGGCCGACGCAGCGCCGGACCGAAAATGCGCTGCACCTCCCCGGCGGCGCGCGCCCATAGCGGGTTATCAGGATCGGCCGCCAGCGCGATCGCGTTGCAGTGCCCGACAAACCCATCCCACGGACCGGCCGGTGCCTCGACCCGCAGCGACAGGCTGACCACGCCGAAATCGAACAGCCGCGCGGTCATGCTCGCCGGCCACCGCCCGTCCGCGCCCTCCAGGATCATTGGCGGCAACGGCACCGTCAGCGGCGGCACGCCGAAACTCATCGCCTTGGGCGGGGTGGCCTGCAACCGCGCGCGCGAGCTTGCCGGCCGCTCCTGGCCCGCCCACAGCGCCTCGGCCTGTTTCAGATCGATTTCATAGGCAAGCTCATAAAGCCGTTGGGCGATCGTGTGCCCCGCGGCAACGAAGGGCTCGGTGCCTAGCTCCTCCGCCACGGCACCAGCACCCGCTCCAGCTCGTTCAGCAGCAGCGTCAACACGAAGCCGATGATCGCGATGACGAACAGCCCGACATACATCTGCTCGACCGAGAAGGTCTCCCATGCGCTCCAGATCATGTATCCCAGCCCGCTTTTCGCCCCGACCATCTCGGCGATGGCGATCAGCACAAGCCCCATGCCAACGCCCAGCCGCACCCCGGTCATGATCACCGGCATCGCGCCGGGCAGCGCGATTGTGCGGAACATGCTCCACCGCGAGGCGTGGAAATTATGCCCCACATCGAGAAAAATCTTGTCGATGCCAAGCACCCCGGTGGTCGCGTTGATCACCACCGGAAAAAACACCCCGATCGCCACCATGAATATCTTCGACGGCTCGCCCAGCCCGAACACCAGAAGTGCGAGCGGCAATATGGAGCTTTTCGGAATCGGATAGGTCGCGGCAATCAGCGGCTCGACGATCACCCGCAACCCGCGGCTGAGCCCCATCGCGATGCCCAGCAGCAGCGCCGGAATGCCGCCGGCAAGACAGCCCCAGAACAGGCGTTGCAGGCTGGCCGCGGTGTTGGCCCACAGTTCGCCGCTGCGCACCAGCTCCATGAAGGTCCCGCCGATCGAGCTGGGGGCAGGGAAAAACCGTGTGTCGATCAGCCCGAACCGCGCCGCGATCTCCCAGATCAGCAACAGCCCGAGCGGCGAGACGATCGCCATCACCCGCTCGCGCGCCTTCTCGGTGAACAGCGGCGCCGAACGCTTCACCAGCTTCGGCGCGGTGGTGGTGGTCGTGGTAGTGGACATCGATCAGCCCTCCCCTTCGGCCTGGCGCTTGGCGCGGTTGACCTCGTCGCGCAGGCTCGACCAGATCGTATGCACCAGCTCGGCATAGACCGGGCTGCGCTGCAACTCCAACACATCGCGCGGCCGCGGCAGCGTGACATCGACGAAATTCTTGATCCGCCCAGGCTGGGCGGTCATCACCATGATCCGATCGCCCAGGATCACCGCCTCATCGACGCTGTGGGTGATGAACACCACGGTCTTGCGGTGCTCCTCCCAGATGCGCAACAATTCTTCCTGCAACAGCAGCTTGTTCTGCGCGTCGAGCGCGCTGAACGGCTCATCCATCAGCAGGATTTCAGGATCATTGGCAAACGCGCGCGCGATCGACACGCGCTGGCGCATGCCGCCGGACAATTGATGCGGATAGGATTTGGCAAAGCGCCGCAGCCCGGTGCGATCCAGATAATGGCCGACCACCTCGGCGATCTCGGCCTTCGGCGCGCCGCGCATGCGCAGGCCATAAGCCGCGTTGTCCCACACGTTCATCCACGGAAAAATCGAATCGCCCTGGAACACCATCGAATTGCCCGGTCGGCCCGCGGCCGGCGCGATGGTCTCGATGCGGCCCTCGCTCGGCTTGTCGAGCCCGGCCAGAATGCGCAGCAGGGTGGTCTTGCCACAGCCCGACGGGCCGACGATGACGAAAAATTGTCCGCGCGGGATTTCCAACGACAGATGGTCGATCGCGACGAACGGGCCATAGCGCTTGACCAGGCCATCGATGCGGATCGCCGCCGTTTGCGCCTGCCCGGCACCGATCGCCCCGCCCGTGTCCGCCAACGCCACCTCCATCGTCCGCCCCTTCTGTCCTTGCGCAGCATCCATAGCGAAGCACCGCGACAACACCAAGCGTCTTGCGGCCTGCTTGCAGCACCTGCCGCCAGCCGGCATGATCATCCCCGACCAGCCTTGCGGGAGAGAAACGCCATGACCATCCGCCACGCGGCGCTGCTGCCGCTGTGCCTCCTCGGCCTCACCATGGCCGCACACGCGCAGACCCTGCATGTCGGCACCGTCGGCGTGGTCTCCGACGCGCCATTTTTCATCGCCGACGCCGAAGGGTATTTCCGCGACGAAGGTCTTGATGTCAGCTTCGTGCGTTTCGATTCCGCCGCCAAGATGATCGCCCCGCTCGGCAATGGCGACCTCGATGCCGGCGGCGGTGCCACCTCGGCGGCCTTGTTCAACGCCGCCAAACGCCGCGTCAACATCCGCATCGTCGCCGACAAGGCCCGCAACTCCCCCGGCTATGGCTTCCAGGCGGTGATGGCCCGCACGGACCTGGTCAAGTCAGGGCGGATCAAGAGCCTCGCCGATCTCAAGGGCAGCACCATCGCGCTGTCCGCGAAAGGCAACAGCGAGGAATTCATTCTCTCGGTCGCGCTCGCCAAGGGTGGCCTCAAACTCGCCGACATCACCGAGGTCTATCTGGGTTTCCCCGAACACCCCGCCGCCTTCGCCAACAGCGCCATCGATGCTTCGGTCAGCACCGAGCCCACCATCTCGTTCATCGAAAAATCCGGCTCCGCGATCAAACTTGCTGGCGTGGACGATATCTATCCGAATTACCAAACCGCGGTGAGCTATGTCGGCGCGGATTTCCTGCGCGACAAGCCCGACGCGGCACATCATTTCATGCGCGCACTGATCCGCGGCATGCGCTTTTACGTGGACAGCCTGAAGGACGGCCGCCTCGCCGGCCCGAACGCGGAGCGCACCATCGCCATCCTCACCAAATACGGCACCGTGAAAGACCCCGCGATCTATCGCGCGCTGGTGCCAAGCGGGCTTGATCCGAACGGCGAGGTCAACATGGACAGCCTGCGCGCCACCTGGCAGTTCTTCCGCGACACCAAACAGATCGACGGTTCGGTGACCGTGGAGGACATCGTGGACATGTCGCTCGCGCACGACGCGGTCGCCTCGCTGGGTCCGTACGTGCCGACGAAATAGCCTACCGCGCCCGCCGCCTTGCCTTGATCTCGGCAAGGCTCAGCGGCGCGCCGCCGATGCTCCACATCGCGTCGTCCACCTCCTCGATCAGCACGCTCGTCGCCGGCCTGATCCCGGCGCCACCCATGCGCACCACCGCGTCGGTGATGTCACGCGCGAGTTCCTGCTTCTGCTCGTGGCTGAAGGCGCCGCGCAGCAATTTCACCGTGATGATCGGCATTATTTATGCGGGTCGCGGATCAGCACGCTGTCCACGACGACATTGCCAAGCCCGCCCGCTCCGGTGGCGACGCGGCGGATATATTCGTTCTGCACGATGTCGCGCGTCTGCGCATCGATCCGCACCGGCCCGCGCGGGCTGTCCCAGCCATAGCCGCGCGCCGCCGCCATCGCCGCGTCGCCGCTGAAGCTTGCGCCAGTTTGCGCCTCGATCATCCGCGCCATCACCGCCATGCCGTCGAACGCACCGACCATCGCGAAATTGGGGATCACCGCCGGCCCGAACCGCGCCGCGAGTGCCGCGCGAAACGCCGTGTTCGCCGCATTATCCAGCGCCGGCAGATAGAACAGACAGGAATACACACCCTCCACCTGGGCATCGAAAAGATGCAGCTCGGTATCATCCACCTCGGCGCTGCCGATCACCACCGTCTTGCCGCCCAGCACGCCCTGCGCCGCCAGCGCCTTGACGAAGCCCACGCTCGGCGCGCCGGTGGGGATGAAAATCTCCAGCACATCGGGCGCCGCGGCGGCGATGCGCTGGGCATAGACCGAGAAATCCACGGTGTTCAACGGAATGCGGTCCTCGCCGACCACGCTGCCGCCACCCTCGGTGAAGCTCTGCTTGAAATAGCGCTGCACGTCATAGCCAGGCGCATAATCGGCCACCGCGATCCAGGCCCGCCGGCGCCCTTGTTTCAGCGCCCACTGCGCCGGCGGCACCGACGCCTGATACAGGCTCTGCCCGGTGCGCACGAAATAATCGCTTTCGGTCACGATCGGCGAGGAGGCAGCGTTGAAGATCACCGCCGGCGTTTTCGTCTCGCTGATCACCTGCGCCACCGCCGACGCCTCGGGCGAGAGATAGAACCCGCCAAGCATCACCACCTTGTCCCGCACGATCAGCTCCTCGGCGAGCCGCTTTGCCACCGCGGGATTGCTGCCGCCGACATCGCGATAGATCACCTCCACCGCCCGCCCGCCGAGCTTGCCGTCATGCATGCCCAGATACGTCTCGATGCCCTGGCGGAACTGCACGCCCGACTGCGCGAAGGGCCCCGAGAACTGCCCGATGATGCCGATCCTGATCGGCTGCGCGCCGGCCAGCCGGGGCATCGCGGCGAGCATCGCGCCAGCCAGAAAAACCAAAAGCCCGAACCGCGTCGATCGCATCAGCCCCTCCCCCGGAGCCGGCTTGCGCGGCCCTGCCTGCCGATTGATGCACGCGCCGGGGCGCCCGGCAAGGCCGGCTTGCTGCCACCCGGGCCGCGTGGAAAAATGCGCGGGCCAAACATTCCGCACAAGGATGCCGCGATGTATGCCCTGTCCGCCGCGATCGATGTGAACCCGCCCGGCGAGCCGGTCCATCTGACCCGCGCCATGCTGTGGGCGGGCCTGGTGATGAAGGCGGAGAACGCGGTGCTGTTCGTGCCATCGATCACCCACTGCAACGTGCTCGAACGTTTCGAGGACGGCTTCATCCGCGAAATCGACCTGCGCGGCGTGCGCATGCGCGAGCGCATCACCCTCACCCCGCGGATCGAAATCCGCTTCCAGCGTCTGGACACCGACCATGGCGGCTGGATCACCAACTGCATCCATGATTCGCCGCACGGGCTGCAACTCAGCTTCAGCTTCGCGATGCGCTTTCCGGGCATCGCCGACGGCTCGGCCGCCGAGACCGCTGCCGGCGACGCGGTGCGGGAGAGCTACCTGTCGGCGATCACCGCCACCCTTGCCACCTGCCGGAGGCTGGCGGCCGAAAAATCGCTCGCCGCCGCCCCCTGACCCCTTGCGCGGCGGCTCGAAGGTCTGTTAGACCGGCTCAGTTGCAACTCACTCGCAATTGCGTATCGCAGGAAGCCGCCGATGCTCGTCAGCCTTCTCATCGTCTTTCGCGAAGCCATGGAGGCCGGCCTGATCGTCGGCATCGTGCTCGCCGCAACCCAGGGCGTGCCGGCCCGCGGTCGCTGGATCGCAGGCGGGATCGCCACCGGAGCCGGTGGCGCCTGCCTGGTCGCGCTGTTCGCCGCCGCCCTGTCGGACGCCTTCTCCGGCACCGGACAGGAAATCTTCACCGCCGCCATTCTCGGTTTCGCGGTGATCATGCTGGGCTGGCACATCATCTGGATGTCGCACCACGCAAGAGCGATGGCCGCCGAGCTGAAACAGGCCGGCACCGAGGTCCGGCTCGGCCAGCGCTCGCTCGCCTCCCTGGCCGCGGTGGTGGCGATCGCGGTGCTGCGCGAAGGCAGCGAGGTGGTGCTGTTCCTGTTCGGCATCGCCACCGGCGCGCACAGCTCCGCGCCGGCGCTGGCCGCCGGCGGCGCGCTCGGCCTCGTCGCCGCCGGGCTGCTTTCCTGGCTGCTCTATCGCGGCATGCTGGAAATCCCCCTGCACCGCATGTTCAGCCTCACCAACGGCCTGATCGCGCTGCTCGCCGCCGGCATGGCCGGACAGGCCGCCGCGGTTCTGCACGCCGCGGACCTGCTGCCCGGCTGGGGCGAGCAACTATGGGACAGCAGCGCGCTGCTCTCCGATGACAGCCTGGCCGGCCGCGCCCTGCACACCCTGATCGGCTACTCCGCGCACCCCAGCGGCATCCAGCTCGCTGCATGGGGCGCCACCCTCGCGCTGCTCACCATTTTCTCCCGCCTGGCCGCCAGCAGCGCGCGCGTCGCCCGTCCGGCGGCGGCGGTCGGCGTCATCGCTGCGTTGCTGTTCGCCGCCCCACCCGCGCGCGCCGACGAACCGCTGCTGGTCACCCTGCGCGAGCATCGTTTCGAGCCTGCCCGCATCGAGGTTCCCGCCGGCCAGAAATTCAGGCTGCTGGTCCATAACGCCGACAGCACCGCCGACGAATTCGAAAGCTCCGAGCTGAACCGGGAGAAACTGGTGGCCCCCGGCCAGACCATCACCGTGTTTCTCGGCCCGCTCGACGCCGGCGAGTATAAATTCTTCGGCGACTTTCATCAGGATACCGCCCAGGGCGTCCTGGTGGCCAAATGACCAGGTTCACCGCGCATCTGGTCACGGTGCTGGCATTGCTGGCACCGGTGGTGGCCCACGCCGATTATTACCTGATCTCGCCCTATGAAATCGATCTGGGCGAGCTGGAGCTGGAACATAACGGCGACAGCGTGTTCGACAATCGCCCCGGCCAGACCCGTGCCGCCAGCTACACCACCGAGTTCGGCACCGGCCTCACCCCCTGGTGGCATTCCGAGCTGGAGTTCGGCTTCGACCGCGCGCCCGGCACCGCGCAGCCGACCCTGCTCAGCCAGCTGGTCACCGAGAACATGTTCCAGCTCACCGAGCCGGGCGAGGCGCTGGTCGATCTCGGCTTTTACATCGAATATGGCCAGTCGCTCACCCGCGGCATCAACGCCGCCAGCAACGAGGTCACCGCCGGGCTCGTGGCCGGCAAGAATATCGGCCACACCCAGCATCTGCTGAACCTGCTGTTCAGCCGCCAACTCGGCCCCAACCAGACCAGCCAGGGAACCTATGTCACCTATGCCTGGCAAAGCCGGTGGGTGATCTGGGAGCCGCTGTCGCCTGCGTTCGAGGTCTATGGCGGTCCTGGCATCATGGGCGCGATTCCCCGCCTCTCGCAGCAGCAGCTGCTCGCCGGCCCGGTCGGCGTCGGCGCGCTGAAGCTGCATGATCTGGGGCTCGGCAATGGCGGCAAGATCAAATACGAGGTCGGCTGGCTGTTCGGCGCCACCGACGCCACCCCGCGCAACGTGCTGCGCTGGCGCCTGGAGCTGGAACTGCCGTTCTGATCAGCGCGCGAAAATATGACCTATGCGCGTCAACGCGCGAATATGTGTATCGAGCACGCGCCGTGATCGAAGCCCGAAATGCCGCCGCCGGTGGCATGGGTCAGCCCCACCTTGGCATCCGGCTGCTGCCGCGCGCCGCACTGCCCGCGCAACTGCCGCACCACCTCCACCACCTGCGCCGCCCCGGTCGCCCCCACCGGATGGCCCTTCGCCAGCAGCCCGCCGGACGGGTTGAACGCCACCCGCCCGCCGATCGCCGTCGCGCCCGACGCCAGCAGTGCTGCCGCCTCGCCGCGCCCGCACATGCCGAACGCCTCGTAATAGAGCAGCTCGGCGATGCTGAACGCGTCATGGATCTCGGCGACATCGATATCGCCCGGCCCGACGCCCGCCTCCTCATAGGCCTCGGCCGCCCCGCGCACCGTGATCTCGGGCGTGGTCATGTCGCGAAACCCGGGCATGAACCGCCCCGAGGTGAGGTCTGACGCAATCACCCGCACCGGATCGGAGCGAAACCGCGCCGCGACCGCATCCGCGCACACCACGATCGCCGCCGCCCCGTCGCCGGTCGGGCAGCATTGCAGCAGCGTGAACGGCTCGGCGATCATGCGCGAGGCCAGCACCTCCTCCAGGCTCACCGCAGAGCGCATCTGCGCGTCCGGATTATGCACGCCGTTGGCACGGTTCTTCACCGACACCGCCGCGAGGTCCGCCGCGGTCGCGCCGAATTCATGCATGTAGCGCTGGGCGCGCATGGCGTAGAGCGCCGGCATGGACAGCCCATGCCGCACCTCCCAATCCTCCTCCTCCAGCGGCAGCGTGCCGCCGCCGAACTTGGTCAGCTTCTCGACCCCGATCACCAGCACCATGTCATGCACGCCCGCGCGCACCGCCATCACCGCCTGGCGCAACGCCGTCGAACTGGAGGAACAGGCGTTCTCGATGTTGGTGACCGGAATTCCGGTCAGCCCGATGCGCCCGAGCACGCGCTGCCCGGCCATCATCCCGCCGAGCGCGGTGCCGCAATAGGCCGCCTCGATCTGTCCGGGCGCCACGCCCGCATCCTTCAGCGCCGCCACCACCGCCGGCCAGCCGAGATCGGCGAGCGTGCGGTCCGGATATTTGCCGAACGGGATCATCCCGACCCCGATCACGCTGGCACCACGCATCGCTCAGCCCTCCAACATGGTGAACACGAAGCCGCGCTCGGGTCCGTCGGTCCCCTGCGCCACCGTGTCGATGCCCAGCTCCACCGCCGCGTCGATCCGCGGCCGCCCGCGCAACTGCGAAAACACCCGCACGCCGTTCTCCAGATCGACATAGCCCACGCTCATCGGCCGCGGCCATTTGCGCGGCCCGGTATGGACGATGCTGAAGGAATAGAGCCGCCCGCGCCGGGGCATGGCCTCGATGGCCATCGCCTCGCTCATGCAGTGCGGACACACACCGGCGGCGGGAAAAATCCGTGTGCCGCAGGCACCGCACGCGGCCCCCAGCAGCACCGGCTGCCCCTGCGCATCCGCGCCCACACCCTCGATCCGCTGGTCGCCCGTGCTGTCAGCCATTTTGTCCTCCCTCGCCGCCGGTCCTTATAGGCGCCCGCCCCGGCCCGGTCAGTACCCCCCACAGGCCACGCGGCGCGAACAGCACCACCGCGATCAGCACCGGCCCCATCGCCAGCATCCAATGCTCGCTCCACCGCCCCAGCAGCGATTGCAACACGATGAACACCACCGCGCCCAGCACCGGCCCGAACAGGCTGCCCACCCCGCCCAGCACCACCATCACCATCAGCTCGCCCGAGCTGGTCCAATGCAGCATGTCGGGGCTGACATAGCGCAGCGCATTGGCCTGCAACGCCCCGGCGAGCGCGGCCGCCGCCCCGGCGATGACGAACACCGCGAGCTGATACGGGCGCGGGCGCACCCCCACCGCGTTCACCCGGCGCGGATTCTGCCGGATCGCCTGCAAGGTGGTGCCGAAACGCGCCCCCAGGAACCGCGACGCGAGCGCGAGAAACAGCCCCAACGCGGCAAGCGCGATGTAATAGAACGCCACATCGTCGCGCGGATCGACCCCGCCGATCAGATTGCGCCGGCGAAACCCAATGCCGTCGTCGCCGCCATAGGATTTCAGCGAGACGAACAGGAAATACAGCATCTCGCCGAAGGCCAGCGTGATCATGATGAATTGCAGCCCCGAGGTGCGCAGCGACAGCACCCCGATCAGCGCCGCCGCCCCCGCCCCCACCGCGATGGCGATCGGCCACACCGCCCAGGCGTCACGCAGCCCCGGCGCCACCCCGTCGGCGGCGTTGATCGCCAGGATCGCCACCACATAGCCACCGAGCCCGAAAAACGCCGCGTGGCCGAACGAGATCAGGCCGGTATAGCCGATCAGCAGATCAAGGCTCGCCGCCGCCAGCCCGAAAATCACCGCCTGGGTGGCCAGCGTGATCAGGTCCGGCGTGCCCAGCGCCAGCGCCAGGCGCGGCACCGCGAGCAGCACCCCCGCCGACAGCCCCACCGCCACCGCCTCACGCATGGGCGGGAAACAACCCCCGCGGTCGCGCCAGCAACACCACCGCCATCAGCACGAACACCATCATCGAGCTGAGCCCGCCAGCCAGCGCGTCCGCCTCCGACCCGGCCATCACCGCGCGCAGCAGATCCGGCAGATAGGCCCGCGCCATGGTGTCCACCAGCCCGACCAGCATCGCACCGGCGAAAGCGCCACGGATGGAGCCGATGCCGCCGATCACGATGACGACGAAAGTGGT
>DAHWBL010000350.1 GCA_027323595.1 Acetobacteraceae bacterium
GCTCGCGCTTGAACTCCACCTTGGCCAGGCTGCCATCGAGCGCGGCGTTCAGCAGCGCGCGGGTGTGGCGGATCGACATCCGCTTGCCCACGCCGTAGCGCCCGCCGCTCCAGCCGGTGTTCACCAGCCAGCAATCGACGTTGTAGCGCTCGATCAGCTTGGCCAGCATGGCGCCGTATTCCTCCGGCGGGCGCGGCAGGAAGGGCGAGCCGAAGCAGGTGGAGAAGGTCGCCTCGGGCTCGTTGCCGAGCCCCTTCTCGGTGCCCGCCACCTTGGCGGTGTAGCCGGACAGGAAATGATACATCGCCTGCGCGGGCGACAATTTGGCGATCGGGGGCATCACCCCGAAGGCATCCGCGCACAGCATCATGAGGTTGCGCGGCTGCCCGCCCATGCCGGCGGGCACGCAGTTGGGGATGAACTCCACCGGATAGCACGAGCGGGTGTTCTCGGTCAGCGACTGGTCGTGCAGGTCGAGCCGGCCGCGCTCGTCGGCGATCACGTTTTCCAACACGGTGCCGAAACGGTGCGTCGCCGCCCAGATCTCCGGCTCGGCCTCCTGGCTGAGATCGATCACCTTGGCGTAGCAGCCGCCCTCGAAATTGAACACGCCCTCGGGGCCCCAGCCATGCTCGTCATCGCCGATCAGCGGCCGGCGGGGGTCCGACGACAATGTCGTCTTGCCGGTGCCCGACAGGCCGAAGAACAAGGCCACGTCGCCGTCCTTGCCGACATTGGCCGAGCAGTGCATCGGCATCATGCCCTTCGCCGGCAGCAGCCAGTTCATCACCGTGAAGATCGATTTCTTGATCTCGCCGGCATACAGCGTGCCGCAGCACACGATCAGCCGCTGGGTGAAGGACAGCGCGATGGCGGTGGAGGTGCGCACCCCGTCGATCGCCGGATCGGCCTGCATCTCGGGCGCGTGCAGAATGACGAAATCGGGCTTGAAGCCGGGCAGGTCGGCCGGGGCGGGGCGGATGAACATGTTGCGCGCGAACAGCGCCTGCCAGGCGCCGGTGGTGACCAGCCGCACGCTGATCCGATGGTTCGGATCAGCGCCCGCATAGAGGTCCTGCACGAACAGCTCCTGGCCTTGCAGATACGCCTGCACGCGACCTTTCAGAACCTCGAACTTTTCCATCGAGAGCTTGTTGTTGCCGCCCCACCAGATCTGTTCGGACACGCCAGGCTCATCGACGGTGAATTTGTCCTTCACCGAGCGCCCGGTATGCACCCCGGTCTGCACGATCATCGCGCCATCCTCGGACAATCTGCCCTCGTTGCGGCGGACGAAATGCGCGGTCAACTGGTTGGCGGTGAGGTTCGCATGCACCGCCCGCGCATCGGGCAGGCCGGTGCCGGCCAGCGGGGAGACATGGCTGTGGTGCGTCTGATCGTTCACGGCGGCGTTTCCTCCGGGTCGGGCGCCGCATGGTGCGACGCCAGCCTTGTTCACAAAGATGGCGAGTTTCTTACGGGAGCCGCGCTGGCTGGTCCAGTGATCCGCTCAGGTGCTGCGTGCAATTCTCGCCAGCCTGATCAGCGCGGCACGCACCCCCTCGGGCCCGTCCACCGCCGCCGGCCAGTCGATCCGCGCCACATGCTCGCCGTCGGCGGCGTCGAACCCGTCGATATCGACAGCCACCATCCGCCAGTTGCCCGCGCCGTGCGCGGCCGACACGATCGCGCGCACGGCGGCGGCATGATCGTTGTTGCAATGCACAAGAATGTCGGCCTCCGCCGCCGCGACGGCGGCCACCGCCGCTGCCGGCGGCAGCAGTTCGGCCAGGCGCGGCCGCGCGGCGCGGGCGAAGCCGCCGACGAACTGCGCTCCGCGCGGGGCGATGCGCCACAGCGCGAAATCGGCGAACCCCGCATACAGCGCGCCATAGGGATGGATCGCCAGCCACCGTGCCCGCCCGGCCGCGTCGTCACACATCTCGGCAAGCCCGGTGAGGGTGGCGCGCGGCGCGGTCTGCGGGTTGGCCGCCGCCGCCGGGCCCTGCACCATCAGCGCGCAGCGCGGCTCGGCCTGCAACTGGCGGGTGTGTTCGGACAGGCTCGACAGCAGCAGCAGGATCGACAGATCGGGCGCGATCGCGGGGGTCACCAGCGCGGCGAAGGGCTGCCCGGCCGACTGGGTGGCCAGCACGCCGGCGCGCGCGCCGCGCAGCAACAGGCGCACCGCGCGCCCGGCCGGCATTTCCGCAGCCCTCGCCTCCTGCTCGCCACCATCGCCGCTTTCCGCCACAATCGCGCTCCATATGTCAG
Organism: Acetobacteraceae bacterium; assembly: GCA_027323595.1. GTDB lineage: Bacteria > Pseudomonadota > Alphaproteobacteria > Acetobacterales > Acetobacteraceae > CAIVDX01. Next base: position 2,275 of record DAHWBL010000350.1, read on the forward strand.
GTTGCCGCCGCACCAAGCGGGGGTGCAAGCATGGGGTTGCCCGCATGAAACAGACAATCGCCCTGGTCGATGACGATCGCAACATCCTCACCTCGGTGCAGATGACGCTCGAACAGGAAGGCTTCGCGGTGCGCACCTACACCGATGGCGAGGCGGCGTTGCAGGGCATCATCGCCCGTCCGGTGGACCTTGCCGTGCTCGACATCAAGATGCCGCGCATGGACGGCATGGAGCTGCTCCAGCGGCTGCGCCAGCGCTCCGCCCTGCCGGTGATCTTTCTGACCAGCAAGGACGAGGAGGTGGACGAGCTGATGGGCCTGCGGCTGGGCGCGGACGACTACATCACTAAGCCGTTCAGCCAGCGCCTTCTGCTCGAACGCATCCGCACCTTGCTGCGCCGCAACGAAACCTCGCGCGCCGAGGGCTCGGGCGCGGCACCGGGGCTGATGGTGCGCGGCGAGCTGTCGCTCGACGACACCAAGCATCAATGCCTGTGGAAGGGCGCGGACATCCAGCTCACCGTCACCGAGTTCCTGCTGGTCAAGGCGCTGGCGGCGCGCCCTGGCATGGTCAAATCCCGTGACCAGCTCATCGATGCCGCCTATGGCGAGAACATCTATGTCGATGACCGCACCATCGACAGCCACGTGAAGCGGGTGCGCAAGAAATTCCGCGCGGTGGATGACAGCTTCAACCAGATCGAAACCCTCTATGGCATCGGCTATCGCTACAAGGAGAGCTGATGCCCGAAGCGCCCATCCCGCCGGGCCCGCCGGCCGTGCCGCCACCGCGGCTGCGCCGCGCGCTGGTGTCGCCGCTGATGCGCCGCATCATGCTGGTGAACGCGCTGCCGCTGGTGCTGCTGGTCGCCACGCTGCTGTATCTGGACCAGTACCAGAACGGCCTGCTGGAGGCCGAGGTCGGCTCGCTGCGTGAGCAGGCCTCGATCTATGCCGGCGCGCTCGGCGAAAGTGCCGTCACCGACCGCGACCCCGACCATCCAACCCTGGTCGCCGAGATCGCCCGCCCGCTGCTGCGCCGGCTGACCGAGCCCACCCCCACCGCGCAGGCGCGGCTGTATGCGCCCGATGGCACGCTGGTCGCCGACAGCCGGGTGCGCGAGGGCCAGGGCGGGGCGGTCACCACCGAGGCGCTGCCGCCTGCCGCACCGCGCGGGCTGTTTCAATATGTCGTCGGCACGCTCTACGAACATCTGATGCGGCTGATGCCGCACCAGGGCGAAAGCGTGATCACCGTGCCGACCGGACCAGGCGTGGACTGGCAGCCCGACGTGAAGGAGGAGCTGCGGCTCGACAGCTCCGACAAATCGCGCGAGATGCCGCCCTTCATCCGCCGCACCGAGGACAACCGGCTGCTGGTCACCGTGGTCGAACCGGTGCAGCGCGACCGCCACACCGTGGGCATCGTCATGCTCACCCGCGAGGCGCGCGTCGTCGAGGACAGCCTGTTCGCCATCCGCATGTCCATCCTGGCGTTGTTCACGCTGGCCATCGGTCTGACGGTGATGCTGTCGTGGTATCTGTCGCTGACCATCGCGCGGCCGATCCTGCGGCTTGCCGGTGCCGCCTATTCGATGCGCGAGGGCCAAGGCCGCACCGGCGCGGTGCCGGCCTCGCTGATGGCGCGCACCGACGAGGTCGGCACGCTGGCGCAGGCATTGTCGGCGTCGGCCACCGCGCTGTGGGCGCGCATGGACGCCACCGAACGCTTCGCCGCCGATGTCGCGCACGAGATCAAGAACCCGCTCAGCTCGATCCGCAGCGCCATCGAAACCCTGCGCCGCATCGAGGACCCCGCCCAGCAGCGCCGCCTGCTGGCCATCATCGCCGACGATGTCGGACGGCTCGACCGGCTGATCAGCGACATTTCCGACGCGAGCCGGCTTGATGCCGAACTTTCCCGCGTGGCGCTGGAACCGATCGATATCGCGCCGATCCTGGCGATCCTCGCCGAGATCCACGACGCCACCGCCGACCCCGGCGCGCCCAAACTCGCCGTCGATGCCCCGCCCGAGGGGCTGGTGGTGCGCGGCGTGGAGGACCGGCTGGTGCAGGTGCTGCGCAACCTGCTCGGCAACGCCATCAGTTTCTCGCCGCCCGGCGGCACCATCACCCTGCGCGGGCGCGACACCGGCGCTGGCATCGAGATCGGCATCGAGGACGAGGGCCCTGGCATCCCCGATGCGCGGCTAGAAAATATCTTCGATCGCTTCTACAGCGAACGCCCCGCCGGCGAACGTTTCGGCCAGCATTCGGGCCTTGGGCTGTCGATCAGCCGCCAGATCGTGCAGGCGCTGCATGGCCAGATCAGCGCCGAAAATCGCCGCGACCCCACCGGCCGCGTGATCGGCGCGCGCTTCGTCGTGCAACTCCCCAAATCCCCGTAGGGCGGGCGCGTCCCGCCGCTTCGGGCAAAGTGGCGGGATGCTCCCGCCCTACGAAGCCGACCAGGCTCGGCCGCGCCAGGGGATAAGGGCTGGGACACGCGCGCGATACCGCGCATAGACCGGCCCCAGACGCCGCAGCAGCGCGGCCTCCTCGAAGCGCAGGCCGATCAGGATATAGGCTGTCGCGAACAGCAACGTCGCCAAGCCACGCACATCCGAAACGATCGCGGCGAGCAGCAGGATGGTGGCCGAATAGAGCGGGTGGCGCACGAAACGCTGCACCCCCACCGCGACGAACGGCTCGTCGTCCTCGGTGTGCGGCGCGCGCAACTGGGCGATGCCGGCAAACCGCGCCATGTCGTAGCCGCGCGCCGCCGCCACCATCAGCACCGCGCCGGCGAGCCCGGCGAGCACCTGCGCGCCCACCAGCCACCCCGGCCGCGCCCACGCGCCCGGCGCGACGACCGCGTGCCCGAGCCACAGCAGCAAGGCGAACTGCACCAGCGCGATCAGATTCCACACCAGCCGCATCGCCCGCCCGCAGGCACGCTTCAACCAGGCCTTCGCCGGCTCGCGCGCCAGCAGCGAATGCGCGGCGCCGAAGCCCACCCACCCAGCCGCATAAACCACCAGGCCGTCAACAGGACTCATCGCGCGCACCCTACGAGAACCAAAAGGTCAAAAAGTTCTTTGGTTCTTTCTTTTAAGAAAGAACGTTCTTTTTTGAAAAAAAAGAACCAAAAAACTTTTGTGATTTATGCTGTCCTGACCTTAGACTTTCGCATCCGGGTTGCGCAGGACGACGTAGATCGCCGGGATCACCAGCACCGTCAGCAGGGTGGAGGAGGCGAGGCCGAACAGCAGCGAG
>DAHWBL010000358.1 GCA_027323595.1 Acetobacteraceae bacterium
GGTTCCGCCTGGTCGATCGGATCGACCCGGAGTTGCAGACCTGGCTTGCCGCCCATCCGGGGCGCTATCTGCTGAAAATCACCCTGCCGCGTGGCCTGCGCGAATCCGCCGACGACGCCGATCTGCTGGCCAGCCTGCACAGCCGCATCACCGGGCTGCTGTCGGCGCAGCGGCGCAGCGACCACGACGAGGCGGCGGTGCTGCGGCTGGACCCGCTGCTGATCGCCGCCGCGCAGGCCGACGAGATGGGGCTGATGCCGCAATTGCGCCGCGAGTTCGGCCCCGAGGCGCATCTGGCGGTGACCGCGGCCGGCGGCGGGCTGTTCGTGCTGGCGGCGCGCGCCGGGCGCGAGGACGAGGTGGCGGCGGCGGTGCGCCGGCGCATGGCCGAGATCGCGCCGACACGGCTGAGCGGCACCCGCCCCGGCATCCTGGCAATGTTCATCGAGGACACCGACCGCACCCAGTGGCACGGCCTGCGCGAACGGCTGGAGCTGGAGGGCGAGGCGCGGCAGTTCATGACCCACCCGCTCGCCCGCCAGGTGGTGGCGGTGACCTGCGTGTCGCGGCTGGAGCTGTTCGGCCTGGCCGACGCGGCGGCGACCGCCGAGGGCGATCTACGCTTTCGCAACCCCGCCCACCCCGCCGCCAAGGCGGCCGGCCTCGCGCCGGCGGTGCTGTCGTCGCTGTAGCGTGGCGATCGCGCGGGGCGCGTGGACACGTCATCACGCGAGGCGCGTGGACACGTCTTCGTCACATTGCTACATAGCGGCGCCGTTCGGGTGCGGGCGGCCAGAGCAATGTCGGCCCTGCGATCGCGCCGCGATCCAGGGCGGATCAAATTGCTCGCACAACAGGTTCCGGAGCGGTTCCACCCAGGGTGAAACCGATCCAAGGGGTTCGCCGCATGAAGATTGTCGCCTGCAACAGCAACCGTCCATTGGCCGAGGCGGTGGCCGCGGCACTCGGGCTGCCGCTCACCCGCGCCTCGGTGCGCCGCTTCGCCGACATGGAGGTGTTCGTCGAGATCAACGAGAACGTCCGCGGCGAGGACGTGTTCGTGATCCAGTCCACCTCCTACCCGGCCAACGACAATCTGATGGAGCTGCTGATCATGCTGGACGCGCTGCGGCGCGGCTCGGCGCGGCGGGTCACCGCGGTGATCCCCTATTTCGGCTATGCCCGCCAGGACCGCAAATCCAGCCCGCGCAGCCCGATCAGCGCCAAGCTGGTCGCCAACCTGATCACCGAGGCCGGCGCCAACCGGGTGCTCACCATGGATCTGCACGCCGGCCAGATCCAGGGCTTCTTCGACATTCCGGTGGATAATCTGTTCGCCGCCCCGCTGTTCACCCGCGACGTGCAGGAACGTTTCGCCGGCCGCGGCGTGGTCATCGTCTCGCCCGACGTCGGCGGCGTGGTGCGCGCCCGGCTGATCGCCAGCCGGCTGAACTGCGACCTCGCCATCATCGACAAGCGGCGCGAGCGCGCCGGGGTGTCCGAGGTGATGAACGTGATCGGCGACGTGGAAGGGCGCGACTGCATCCTGATCGACGACATCGTCGATTCCGGCGGCACCTTGTGCAACGCCGCCGCGGCCCTGCTGGAGCGCGGCGCCAGCTCGGCCTCGGTCTATGTCACCCACGGCGTGCTGTCCGGCGGCGCGGTCGCGCGCATCGCCTCCTCGCCGATCCAGATGATGACGATGACCGATTCGATCGCCGCCACCGAGGCGGTGCGGGTGGCCAGCAACGTCCGCCAGGTCACCATCGCCCCGCTGCTCGCCGAGGCGATGCGGCGGATCAGCGACGAGAGCTCGGTCAGCTCTTTGTTCGACTAGAACACCAACTGACGGCTAATCAACGACTGCAACGGGGGATTTCCAATGAAGCTGTTCTATTTTCCTGGCGCCTGCTCGATCGGCATCCACATCCTGCTGGAGGAGATCGGCGCGCCCTATGAAAAACACATGCTGCACCTGCGCGAGGGCGCCCAGCACAAGCCCGACTATATCGCGCTGAACCCCAAGGCGAAGGTGCCCGCGCTGGTCCGCGACGACGGCCACGTGATCACCGAGTTCCCTGCCATCGCCTACTATCTCGGCAACGCCTTCCCCGCCGCCAAGCTGTTCCCCGCCGATCTCGACGGCCAGGTGCGGATCCTGGAGACGATGGAATACATCGCCGCCACCGTGCACATGCAGGGCTTCACACGCGTCTTCCGCGCCTCCAACTTCACCGACGATCCGGCCAAGGAAGACACGGTCAAGGCGCAGGGCCTGGCGATCGCCGAAAAGGGCCTTGAGGTCCTCGACATGAAGCTGGGCGAGAACACCTACGTCAACGGCGTCTTCTCGATCGCCGACGTCGCGCTGTTCTATGTCGAGTTCTGGTACACCGCGCGCATGGGCAAGACCCTGCCGAAGGGCCTCGCGCGCCACTGGCACGCGATGAACGCCCGCGCCTCGGTCCAGGCGGTGCTCAAGGACGAAGGCTTCGCCGGCTGAGCCCGCGCGATGACGAAGGCCCGGCGATGATCCTGCACCACCGGGCCTTCTGGTTCCTCCGCCACGGCCAGACCGACTGGAACGCCGCCCAGCTCAGCCAGGGCAGCGTCGATATCCCGCTCAACCAGGCCGGGCTGGCGCAGGCGCACGCCGCCGCCGCATTGCTGGCCGGTCGCGCCATCGGCCGCGTCATCTCCTCGCCGCTCGGCCGCGCGCGGGTCACCGCCGAGATCGCCGCCGCCGCCCTCGGGCTGCCGGTCGAGATCGATCCGGACCTGCGCGAGGCCGATTACGGCGAACGCGAGGGCCAGCCGATGACCGACTGGTTCGCCCGCTGGATCGACGGCACCGACACGCCGGCCGGCGCGGAGCCGTTCGCCGCCCTGCGCGCGCGCGCCGTGGGTGCGCTCAACCGCGCCACCGCGCCGGAGCTGCCGCAGCCGGTGCTGGTGGTGGCGCATGGCGGGCTGTTTCGCGCCGCGCGCGCGGCGATGGGGCTCGATGTGGATGTGCGCACGCCCAACGCCGTGCCGATCCATTGCGCGCCCGGCCCGGCGGGCTGGCTTCTCACCCCGGCCTGATCCACGATCCGAATAATTTAGTTTTTCAACAATTGCATCGTCCCGGTGCCCCGCGCACGCAGGCTTTGACTCGCACCGCCTCACGGTCGCATGATTTTGATCCGCGCCGACATCGGCCGGCCCGCTGATCCGTTCCAAGACATGGGGGTAGGCT
>DAHWBL010000393.1 GCA_027323595.1 Acetobacteraceae bacterium
ATTGTCGTCGCGCAGCGCGAGGCTGATCGCCACCACGATGTCGATGCAGCCGACCAGCAGACGCGGCACGAAGCGCCAGGCGCTGCGATAGCTGTCCAGCAGATTGCCCATGCCATCGGCGAGAGTGCAGGACTGGATCACCCGCCGGCCGGCCAGCCGGGCGATCAGCTGGGGCAGGAAATAGCGGTCGATCTGGGCATGCAGATGCACCACGTCATAGCCGCGCACGTGGCGCAGCAGCCACCAGATCAGCGCGACATTGATCCGCCCCGCGCCGTGGAAATGCGCGCCGAAATAATGCACCGCGCGGATGCCGGGCAGGCGCGGCGCGGTTGCCGGCGCGCGCGTCGCTGTTACCGCGACATCGCTGATCACCCCGCGCGCGGCCAGGAGTGGGGCGATGGATTCGACATAGCGCCCCTCGCCGGTGAATTCAGGGCGGAACCAGCCGAACAGATGCAGCACGCGCAGGCCACGCTCCGCCTGTGGCGCACTCACGGCACGGCCGCCAGAGGGAGTGTCGCCAGCAATGCGGTCAAATCCGGTTTCGGTGCATCGTCCCAACGAGACCTATCAGCGCGCCGGGTTGGTTGCAACCCGGAAATCCGGCTGGTAGATCATTGAAGCATCAGGATAACATGCGATCATACCAGCATGTCCATCACTCCAGCAGCAGGTTGTCCGCCATCGTTGCCAGGATCGTGTTCCTCAACAACCAGGGGCTTGGCGAGGTGGGTGGTGGCGTCACCATGCTGCGCCATCTCGCCGAGGATCTCGCGCGCGACCATGCGGTGACGGTGGTGAGCTATGATGTGCCGGTCGGGCACGCCGCCATCGCCGAGGTTCGCATCGCCGCCCCCGGCGAGCCGGGCCGGGCCTGGCGTATCGCCCCGCTGCGCCGCGCCTGGCACCTGCGACAGGCGGTGCCGCGCGCGCTGCTCGACGCCGCCGATCTGGTGGTGGTGCTGGATTGTCACTTCGCCGCGCCGGTCCGCGCCGCCATGGGCCGGCGCGCCGCGGCCCGTCGCGGGGGGCGCCGGCTGATCCATCTGGCGCTGTCCTGCACCCCCGCGCAGGAGCGGGCGGGCGGCGCGGGCGGTTTGATCGCGCGCCAATATGCCTGGCTCGAAGCCCGGCTGGGGCGAGCGGCGGACCGGATCATCGTCTCCTCGCGCCTGCAAGCCGCCGAGATGGAGCGCGAAAGCGGCCTGCCCGCCGCCGCCGCCCGCGTGCTCTACCCGACCCTGCCGGCCAGCCTGCCGCCCTCGCCACTGCCCGCGCGCGATGCACGCGGCTGCGTGATCCTGTGCGCCGGGCGGCTGGTGCCCGGCAAATCCTTCGATGCGGCGCTGCGCCTGCTCGCCGGTCTGGCCGGGCTCGACTGGCGCCTGCTGGTCGCCGGCGACGGGCCCGAGCGCGCGCGCCTTGCCGCCGAGGCGACGCGGCTGGGCATCGGCGAACGGGTGGAGTTTCTCGGCGCGCAGCCGAGCATCGAGCCGCTGCTGGCGCGCGCCGACCTGCTGGTGCATCCGTCGCGCTATGAAAGCTTCGGCATGGCGCTGTTCGAGGCGATGCGCGCCGGCCGCCCCGGCGCTGATCGGGCTGCGCGAGCTGGTCGGCCCGCCGAGCGATGCGGATGCGCCGAGCCCTGTCGATTTCATCGATTTCACCAGCCCCGAGGGCGCGGCGCGCGTCGCCCGGCTGATCACCGACACGGCGCTGCGCACCGCCAGCGGCCAGGCGGCGCGCGTGCTCGCCGAGCGGCAGCTCACCACCTCGTACGCGGCCGGATTTCGCGCCATCGCCGGCCTGCCGCCGGCTTGAACCGACCCGCCCTCTCGTCTACTGCATGGGTTCCCCAGGGAGGGAATCCGTGACCAAACAAAACATCGCCGCCAGCCTGCGGATCGCCGCCGATGTCGGCGGCACCTTCACCGATGTCGCGATCTTCGACGACGAAGGCCAGGTGCTGAGCCTGGGCAAGACACTGTCCACCCCCGCGCGGCTGGTCGAGGGCATCGCCACCGGGGTCGCCAAGGCGGGCGGTGATTTCGCCAATGCCGCGCTGTTCCTGCATGGCACCACGGTTGCCATCAACACCCTGCTCGAACGCACCGGCGCGCGCACCGCGCTCGTCATCACTGCCGGATTTCGCGACATCTATGAAATTGGGCGGGTCAATCGTCCCGAGGCCTACAACCTGTTTTTCCGCAAGCACGTGCCGCTGGTCGAGCGCGCGCTGCGCTTCGAGGTGAGCGAGCGGCGCGCCGCCGATGGCAGCCTGATCCGCCCGCTCGACATGGAGGAACTGGAACAGATCGCCTGCGCGCTGGAGGCCGAGGAGGTGCGCGCGCTCGCCATCCTGTTCCTGCATTCCTACCGCGATCCCAGCCACGAAATCGCCGCGCGCGCATTTTTCGAGGCGCGCCTGCCGCATCTGTTCGTGTCCGCCTCGCATGAATTGTCGCAGGAATATCGCGAGTTCGAGCGCGCATCGACCACCGCGGCGAACGCCTATGTCGGCCACCAGGTCCGCCATTATCTCGGCGAGATGGAGCAATTTCTCAAGGATGCTGAATTTCCCGGCAGCTTTCTGGTGGTGCAGTCCACCGGCGGGCTGTACGACAGCGCGCTGGCGCGGCGCGAATCCATCCGCATGCTGGAATCCGGCCCTGCCGCCGGCGTGGTCGGCGCCACCGCGCTGTGCGCGCAGATCGGGCTTGCCAACGCCATCGCCTTCGACATGGGCGGCACCACCGCCAAGGCCGGGGTGATCCTGGACGGCCAACCGCTGATGGCCGGCGGCGCGATGATCGGCGGCTATGCGGAAGGGTTGCCGATCCAGATTCCGATGCTCGACATCCAGGAGGTCGGCACCGGCGGCGGCAGCATCGCGCGCATCGGCCCCGGCCGCTCGCTGCGGGTGGGGCCGCGCAGTGCCGGGGCGGTGCCGGGGCCGGTCTGCTATGGCAATGGCGGCGTCGAACCCACCGTGACCGACGCCAATCTGGTGCTCGGCCGTCTCGCGGCGGACCGGTTTCTGGGCGGCGAGATGCCGCTTGATGTCGCCGCCGCGCGCGCTGCCATCGAGGCGCATATCGGCGGCCCGCTCGGGCTTGGCGTCGAGCAGGTGGCGGAAGGAATTCTGCGCATTGCCGCCGCCACGATGTCGAACGTGGTCAAGCGCGTCACCACCGAGCGCGGGCTGGATGCACGCGATTTCGCGCTGATCGCCTATGGCGGCGCGGGGCCGCTGCACGCGGCCCTGATCGCGCGCGAGCTGCACATC